>CAYHPT010000117.1:0-3620 GCA_964358435.1 uncultured bacterium
CAACATCACCCTGCCCATCATCGGCCGGCTGCGGCGCGGCGCGCTGATCCGGCACGGCGACGAGGCCGAGGTCGTGCGGCAGGCCATCACGTCACTGGATATGGCCGTGGCCTCTCCGGAGCAACTTGTCCGCCAGTTGAGCGGCGGGACCCAGCAGAAGGTCGTGGTGGCGAAATGGCTCCAGACGCACGCACGCCTGCTGCTGCTGTCCGAACCCACCCGGGGGATCGATGTCGGCGCCAAGGTCGAGATGTACCGGCTGATGGTGGACCTGACGCGCCAGGGCGTGGGGATCGTCATGGTCTCTTCGGAGATGCCGGAGATCCTGGGGATGAGCGACCGCATCCTGGTGATGCATGAGGGGAGGATCACGGCGGAGTTCAGCCGGGAGGAAGCCACCCAGGAGGCCATCATGGCCTCCGCGGCGGGGAGGGTGCGGAGTGGCACCTGAACAGGTGCGGGCGGGGTCGACCGGACGACGCCCGGGGCCGCTGCGCGTCGTCGGTCTCCTCCGCCGCTACGGCATCGTGCTGGCCTTCCTCGTCCTCATGGCCGTCCTCTCCGTGCTCAGCCCCGCGTTCCTCGCGGTCAGCAATCTCTTCAACGTCGCCCAGCAGGTCTCCATCAACGCCATCATGGCTGCGGGGATGACCTTCGTCATCCTGACCGCCGGCATCGATCTGAGCGTCGGATCGGTCCTCGCCCTCTCCGGGGCGGTCATGGCCGGCCTGCTGTCCACCGGCAAGCCGGTCCTCCTCGGCATCCTCGGCGGGCTGGCCGTCGGCGGGCTGCTCGGCCTGATCAACGGGATCGTCATCACACGGGGCAAGGTCCAACCGTTCATCGCCACACTGGCCATGCTGACCATCGCCCGGGGCCTCACCCTCGTCTACACCGACGGGCGGCCGATCACGGGACTGCCGGAGGCCTTCGTCTGGCTCGGCGCGGGCGACGTGGGGCGTGTGCCGGTCCCGGTCATCATCATGGCGCTGGTGTTTGGCGCGGCGTACGTGATCCTGACGCAGACGCCTCTCGGCCGGTATGTCTACGCCATCGGCGGCAATGAAGAGGCCGCCCGCCTTTCCGGCGTGAACGTGCCGTTCGTCAAGACCCTCGTCTACGCCACGAGCGGCCTGCTGTCCGCCGTCAGCGCGATCGTCATCACGGGCCGCCTCAACTCGGCTCAACCCACGGCGGGAGCCGGTTACGAACTCGACGCGATCGCCGCCGTCGTCCTGGGGGGCACCACCCTCGCCGGTGGCGAAGGCAGTGTGCTGGGCACCCTGCTGGGCGCATTCATCATCGGCGTGCTCAACAATGGACTGAACCTGCTGAACGTGTCATCCTTCTACCAGCAGGTCGTCAAGGGAGTTGTCATCCTCCTGGCCGTGCTCCTGGACCGCCGCCTCCGTTGACGCTACCACTGGAGGTAGCCGCGCCACCAAATGTAGCTGGTATCGGGTCATCGCCCGATTGTCCCGCCAGGGGAACTCTCCGTACGCTGGATGCGCTGTGCAATTGAGGGGGTGAAATATGCGCAGGATTCTCGTGTTTGTCGCGCTACTGCTCGTGGCCACGGTCCTGCCGCTCTACGCGGCAGGGATGTCGACCGTCGGGTTGTCCATCTCCACCTTGAACAACCCGTTCTTCGTTGATCTGCGCGACGGGGCCAAGGTCGCGGCGACCAAGGTGAAGGTGGACCTGATCGTGCTCGACGCGCAGAACGACCCGGCCAAGGAGGCCAGTGGGATCGAGGACCTGATCCAGAAGAAGGTCTCGGTCATCGCCATCAACCCCACCGACAGCGACGCCATCGTCCCCACGATCAAGAAGATCAACGCTGCGAAGATCCCCGTCATCACCGTGGACCGGGGCGCCAACGGCGGCGACGTGGTGGCGCACATCGCCTCGGACAACGTGGCCGGCGGGATGATGGCCGCGGAGTACGTGGCCAAGCGCCTGGGCGGTAAGGGCAACGTGGTGATGCTGGAAGGCATCGCCGGGACCTCCGCCGCGCGGGACCGCGGTAAGGGCTTCCGCGACGGGCTGAAGAAGTACCCGGGGATTAAGATCGTCGCCAGCCAGACGGCGGACTTCGACCGGGCCAAAGGCTTGAACGTCATGCAGAACATCCTGCAGGCCCAGAAAAAGATCGACGCCGTCTTCGCGCAGAACGACGAGATGGCCCTGGGCGCGATCCAGGCGATTGAAGCGGCAAAGCGGCAGAAGGAGCTGTTCGTCGTCGGCTTCGACGCCATCGGCGACGCCCTCGCCGCGGTCAAGGCCGGCAAGATGGCCGCCACGATTGCGCAGCAGCCCAAGGAGATGGGCCGGCTCGCCGTGGAGACCGCGATGAAGGTCATCAGCAAGCAGAGCGTGCCGAAGTTCACGCCTGTGCCGCTGAAGTTAGTCACGAAGTAGAACGCGAATAGCGGAGGGCGCCTTAGCGTTACGCCAGCCGCTGCGGTGCCGGCGTCCGGCCGGCCAGCTCCTCGGTTTCGGTGCGGCAGGGGAGGGCCGGCTGGGCGCCGCGTCGCGTCACCGTAATCGCGCCGGCCGCGGAGGCGAAAGTGGCGGCGCGGAGCAGGCCGTCTCCGCGGGCAAGGGCCACCGCCAGTGCGCCCACCCAGGCGTCGCCCGCCGCGGTCGCGTCTACCGCCTGTACGGGAATCGCCGGCACGTACCAGGCCCCCACCTCATCGACGACGACACTCCCCCGCGCCCCCAGCGTCACGGCCACGGTGGCCGGTCCGCGATCCCGCAGCGCGCGGGCGGTCTCAAGCGCCGCCGCCGGGTCCTCGGCGGAGCGCCCGGCGAACAGCGCCGCCTCGGTTTCGTTCATCACGAGGATGTCGGTCAACGCCCATAGATCCGCGGCGAACGGACGCGCCGGTGCGGCATTCAGGATCGTGCGCCCGACGCTCTTGCGGGCGCGCTCGAATCCCCGGATCACCGCTCCGTCCGGGACCTCCAGCACGGCCACGGCCCACGCGCCGGGTTCCCATTCCAACCGGTCCAGGTCCTGCGCGCGCAGCAGCGCATTCGCCCCAGGATAGGCGGCGATCAAATTCTGCCCGCTGGCATCCACGACAATGAGGGCTAACCCGGAGTGCGCCTCGGTGATCCCCACCGCGCCGGCGTCCACGCCCTCCTTCTCCAGCGACGCGCGCAGCGCCGCTCCGAAGGCGTCCTGCCCCACACGCGCGGCCATCCGCACCCGCCCGCCCAACCGCGCGGCGGCCACCGCCTGGTTACCCCCTTTTCCGCCGGGGGCCTGGTAGAAGTCGGTGCCGAGGACGGTCTCGCCGGGCCGGGGCAGGCGCGGCGCCTGCACCGTCAGGTCCATATTCAGGCTGCCGATGACGACGATCTGCGGTGGTGGGGGCACGACTCAGGAATTCACTGCACCAGTACTGCCCCCTGCCGTGACGCTGCGCGACCGCGGCAGGGCCGTCGCCACCCGATCAAGAACCCTCCTTCACTCCAGCGCACAACGAGGGGGGAGTCCCATGCCGGTGTACGTGCAGTTCATCATCTGGACGGAGAAGGGCGCGGCAGCAGCCAAGGACACGATCCAGCGCACCCAGCGGGCGAGGGAACAGGCCCAGAAGCTCGGCGCC
>CAYHPT010000117.1:3630-4749 GCA_964358435.1 uncultured bacterium
CTCGGCGCCCGCGTCCGCGAGGTCATCTGGCCGATGGGCCGCTTCGATGTTGTGGCCATCATTGAGGCGCCCAACGACGAGACGGCCAGCCGGTTCGCCCTCTGGGTGGGCGCGCAGGGCGCGGCCCGCACGGAGACGGTGCGCGGGTACACGGAGGAGGAGATCAGCAAGATCGTCGCCGGCCTTTAGGAGACCGAACCACAACCCGATGGATTTGACACCATGATGCCAGCGATGTAGCATCAAGATGTGCGGACGACATTTACTCTAGAAGAGGACGTAGCGGCGGCGCTCAAAACCGAGGTTCGGCGGTCCGGCCGACCGTTCAAGCAGGTCGTCAACGAACTCCTGCGGACGGCGCTGCATCTGCGCCGGCGGCGCCCCATTCCCCGCTTCGTCGTCCGCGCGCGCCCTCTGGGCATGCGTCCCGCGCTGAACTATGACCGGATCAACGAACTGGTGGAGCAACTCGAAGGCCCGCTCCACCGATGATCCTGCTCGACGCAAACGTCCTTCTCTACGCGTATAACCCGTCGTTTTCCCAGCATCAGGCGGCACGGACCTGGCTGGAGGACGTGCTCTCATCGCCGGAGCCCGTCGGGCTTCCCTGGGCATCAATCCTGGCCTTCCTGCGAATCGGCACGAACCCGCGGGCATTTCCCGAACCCCTCACGACGGCGGAAGCCGTGGAAATCGTGGCGGAGTGGCTGGCGCACCCTACAGTCGTGATCGTCCAGCCCGGCGACCAGCATTGGGAAATCCTCAAGCGCCTGTTCCTGGCCATGCAGGTGCGGGGACCGGAGGTGAGTGACGCCCACCTGGCCGCGCTGGCGGTCGAGCACGGCTGCACCCTGTGCACAACCGATCGGCGCTTTGCGGCGTTTCCCGGCGTCCGCGTCGTGAACCCGCTGGAAGCATCGAGTTGAGCAAGGAGGCGAGAGATCCAGGGACTCGGCCCAAGTGGCCATCGCGGGCCGAAGTGGGCTTTCCGCCCCCAGCGCCAGGCGCTAGAATGAGGGCGCTCCGGGGAGGGGTGTCCGGAACCCGGTAACGGAGCGGTCTCGAAAACCGCCGGGCCTCGCGGCCCTTGTGGGTTCAACTCCCACCCCCTCCGCCAAA
>CAYHPT010000118.1:0-4713 GCA_964358435.1 uncultured bacterium
CACCTCCCGCGGCCTTCCCGGTCCTTCATTGAAGAGGAGCCACAGAAGATTATTCGAAGTCTACGGCTAGTATCCCCACGGAGGTGTGCCCATGCCGGGTCTGTTTGGGCTGCTCTTCTGGCCGATCGTCGTCGCGATCGTGGCGCTCATTGTGCTCCCGCTCGCCGTGAAAGTCGTGCGGGAGTACCAGCGCCTGGTCGTCTTCCGCTTCGGCCGGTCAATCGGCCGCAAGGGCCCCGGCCTGATATTCCTGATTCCGCTCATCGACCGCCCGGTGTGGGTCGACCTCCGTGAAGCCTTCCTGGAGATCCCCAGCCAGACCTGCATCACCAAAGACAACGCCCCGATCAACATCGACTTCCTGATTTACTGGAAGGTCTTTGAGCCGGAGATGACGGTGGTCCAGGTGCAGGACTTCGCTGGCGCGGCGCGGGGCATCGCCACGACCACGCTGCGCGCCGTCATCGGCGACATCTCCCTGGACGACGTCCTGGCCCGCCGCGAGCAGATCAACAATGTGCTGCGGGTGAAACTGGACGAGGTCACGGAACGGTGGGGCGTGAAGGTCACCACCGTCGAGATCCGCGAGATCCTGCCGCCGCGGGAAGTGCAGGAGGCGATGACCCGGCAGATGTCCGCCGAGCGCAGCCGCCGCGCCGTGGTCACAGAGGCCGACGGCAAGCGCCAGGCCACCATCACGGTCGCCGAGGGCGACAAACAGTCGGCGATCCTCCGCGCCGAGGGCGACCGCCAGGCCGCCATCCTGCGCGCGGAAGGCTTCGCCCTGGCGCTGAACACGATCTTCGCGGTGGCGCAGACCGTGGACAGCAAGACGATGGCGCTGCAGTACCTGGAGGCGCTGAAGGCGCTGGGGGCCAGCCCGGCGACGAAGTTTATCTTCCCGCTGGAGTTCACGCGGTTGCTCGGCCCGCTGGGGGAGATGGCCGGTCAGGCCTTCGGCGGCAGCAAGGAGGGGGCCAAGGGATAGTCGGGGATCCCTTACCCGGCGCCGTGAAACGCTCGCTCGTCGACCGCATCATCGGCAGCGCCATGTGGCTCTTCGCCCTGCTGGTCGTGGCGCTCTTCCGTATCATTGACAGCACCGTCAACCTGCACCTCGTCGGCTACGAGCACGTCTCCGCGATCCTGCGCTCCGGGCGGCAGGTCCTGGTGGTGGTGTGGCACGGGCGGGGGCTGCTGCCGATCTTCTTCTTCCAGGGGATGCCGCTGCTCGTCTACTCCAGCCACCCGCGCGACGGTTCGTTCCGGGGCATTTCCCGCCCCGTGCGCCGGTTAACGCTGGCGTCCCTGCAGCACCTGGGGTATCGGGTTTTCGACGCGTCCACGTTCCCATCGGAGCCGCGCGGCGTCATCCGCTTTCTGCAGTTGCTGGAACACGGACGGGGCGGGGTCATTGCCGCGGACGGCCCGAGCGGGCCGATGCTCCGGGCGAAGCCCGGCGCCGTCTTCATGGCGAAGAAGACCGGCGTGGACCTCCTCCCGGTGGGGGCGGCGATCCGGGACGCCATCGCCATGGATTCCTGGGACCGCTTCGAAATCCCCCGCCCCTTCACGCGGGCGGCGCTGATCATCGGCGAACCGATCGACGTACCCCCCGACCTCAACGACGCCGGACTGGAGCGGCTGTCCAGGCACCTCGAAGTCGTGTTGAACGATCTGACGGCGGAGGCGGAACGGGAGGCGGGGGGACTAGAAGTGCCGCAGGCCCCAGAGCACGCCTACGGCTAGCGCGCCCAGGTTCCCCATCAGCAGCACCGGGAAGAGCAGAAACCAGACCGCGTTCGTGGAGCGCCAGGCGATGCCGATCAAGACGATCAGCAGGATGATGCCGCCGGCCACTGTGGCCAGGGCGACCGGAGCGGTCAGCACCGGCGTGCGGCGGCGGGGCAGCGTCTCTCGCTCCTGGCTCATTTGGTCTGCGTCTTGAACCCGGCGAGGTCAGCGCGCAGCCGGGCGATCGTCTCCTCGTACCCCTCCAGGATCCGCGCCTGCCGCTGGGAGCGCATGGCCAGATACCCGGCGTAGAGAGCCACGCCCCAGAAGGTCAGGATCTTCACCGCTTCTACTGTGAGGTCGTTGCCGGGCGGTTGCCAGTAGAGCACGGCCACGTAGGCCAAATTAAAGACCGTGGCCACATAGATGGCCAGGCCCATGCCGTAGCGGATGCTGTTGCTGACCAGGACGATGAAGTAGGTGAAGTAGAAGACGCTGGCTGCGCCGCCCGTGAAGAAGACGAGGATCGAGATGAGCACCAGGTCGGTGGCCGTGGTGACGTACTTCAGCCAGCGCGGCGCCCCGGTGCGCAGGATGCCCCAGTACGCCAGGTTAAGGGCGGCCAGGACGGCGGCCAACCCCAACACGGTAACCCAGGACAGGGGCAGCTGCCCTTTGTCCTTCAGATAGGCGACCCCGCCGAAGAGCGCCACGCCGACGATCCAGCGGACGACGACCTTGCTGCGTTCGATCTGCTGCTCCATCTCCGGCAGGATCTCCGAATCGAAGACTCTACGAGGAACTCTTATGCTTGGTCCCCGCATCTCCTCCCGCTGGACGTGTCCCACCGGCGGCAGGGTCTCTAGTGTCGTCCAAGAACTGGGTTGGCCGTGAGGATCCTGATCACCGGCGCGGCCGGCAACCTGGGGTCTTTCACCGCCCGCTACATGCTCTCCGGCCCACACGCCCTCCGCCTGATGGTTCGCCGCCGGCCGCCAGCGGAGGATCTGGCGCGGGCTCCCAATGTCGCCGTCTACCGCGGCGATCTGTCGACCCCCGCCACGTTAACCGAGGCTTGCCGGGGTGTGGACGTGATCGTTCATTTCGCCGGGCTGCTGTTCGCGCCGCGGCCCGAGCGCTTCCTGCCGAAGACCAACCTGCAGCACGTGCAGCATCTTGTGGCGGCGGCGCAGGAGGCCGGTGTGCGAAAGTTCATCCTGATCAGCTTCCCGCATGTGGAAGGCGAATCGACGCCTACCCGTCCGGCGGCCGGCCTGCTGGACGGGCGGCCGGCGTCGGTGCACGCGCGCACGCGCCTCGCCGCAGAGCAGCACCTCTTTGGGGCCTGCCGCGGAACCCCGATGGTCCCCATCTCCCTACGCGCGGGGATGATCTACGGCCGTGGCGTCCTGCTGATCGAGGCGGGCCGCTGGCTCCTCCGGCGCCGCCTGCTGGCGGTGTGGCCGGAGCCGACCTGGATCCACCTGCTGGCCCTGCCAGACTTTCTAGCCTGTGTGGTTGCAGCGATCGAGGGGACGCCTGCGGCCGGGATCTATAACCTCGGCGATGACCAACCGCTGACCCTGCAGGAGTTCCTGGACCGGATTGCTGCGCACTGGGGATTTGCGCGGCCGTGGCGGTTCCCCCGCTGGTCCTTCTATCTGGCCGCCTCGGCCGTTGAGGCGTTCGCCGCCATCTTCCGCACGGCTGCCCCGCTGACGCGCGACTTCATCCGCATCGGCATGGCTTCATACGTGATGGACACGACGCGGATGAAGCGCGAGTTACGGCCGCGACTCGCGTATCCCACACTGACCGAGGGACTCGCCCTCCTATAGTCGGGGGCAAATCGTGTGTGTCGGGTTGGCCGCGGAGGGGCTGCCCATCGGGAGTTGGGATAGACCGTGCCGCGGATCGGATACCGCCGAAACGTTTAGCGTTGATACTCATCAGGGCATGCGAGTCGTCCGGATGCCCCGCCTGGGCGGTCCGCAGTTCGCTCGGCAGTGGGTCGACGATGATGCCCGAACTCGGTCCGGACCGAGTAGCAGGTAGGAGTCTCCCTGACCCCAGCCAGCGTAGAGGGGCCGAAGGACAGCTCGGCTTCGTACGCGTTATGCGCGCGGCAGCGCAGCTGGATGTTGTCGATCGTGGACTCGCCACCCACCGCGTGCGGCTTCACGTGGTGGAACTCCAGGAAGCCAGTCGCGGTGCAGCGCCGCCCTGACGCCCCCACGAACGCGCACCGCCCCCCGTCCCGGAGCCAGACGGCCCGTTTCACCTCGGCCGGGATGTGCCGCGAGCCGGGGGCCGTCGGCCGGCCCCCGCGGGGACGGTCCGTGGCGGCACACTTCTGCCTGGCGAGATCCTCCAGGAGTGCCGTCAGGGCCCGGGAGAGAATCTGATCCAGATCGCCGTCCGGAATCTGGTGGCGTAGCAGGTCTTGCGCCAGCTGCAGCTTCTCATACGTCTCCGCCCTCGCGGTGAACTGCACCTTGTAACGCTGCGGCGCCAGCGGGGCCACCGTCGCCGGCCGCCCAGGTGGCGGGGCGGCTAATGGAGCCGGCGAGCCTGCGCGCGCACCGTCCAGGAGCGCCGGCGAGATCGGGTGATGTCCCGCCGCGGGCAGCCGGCGGACCACGGCGGGGACTGGCGGCTGCGGGGCCAGCCCCGCGATCAGTTCCTCCACCGCGCGCTTGCTTTTGTGCCGGGCCCGGTCCAGCAGATCCCCATGGTTCTCGGTCGTGAGATGGGGGGCCAGCAGGCCCACCGTGGTCAGGGTGACTGAGCCCTCGCCGAGCATCTCGAGCAGGAGCGGGAACCGCCGCGCCGCCCGCGCCGCTGCGATCCGGCCGTAGGCCGCATGCTCCGAGAGCCGGAGCACCTGGGTACAGTAGGTGAACAGCGAGGAGTAGCCTTCGGCGAGGTAGAGGCGCCGCGCGTCCAGTTCGGCCAGGTGGGCGATGAGGAGCACCGTCG
>CAYHPT010000119.1:0-4188 GCA_964358435.1 uncultured bacterium
TCGGCCGCTGCATCTTCTGCCAGATGCTGTGGATGTGCTTCGGGCGGGCGGTGATGCTGTAGCGCTCTACCTTGATCCCCGCACGGTTCAGCTCGCGGTGCAGGAGGTCGATGACGCGGTCGAGCTGGCTGGTGGCCGCCGCCTGCGCCAGTTGCGTGGCGATCTCGTTGTAGGCTTCGAGATGCAGCTCCTTGAAGGCCAGGTCCTGCAGCTCGCCCTGGATCTGTCCGATCCCCAGCCGCTCCGCCAGCGGTGCATAGATGTCCAGCGTCTCCTGGGCGGTGCGCTTGCGCTTCCACTCCGGCAGGTACTGCAGGGTACGCATGTTGTGCAGGCGGTCGGCGAGCTTGATCAGGACGATGCGGATGTCGTTGGCCATCGCCAGGAACATCTTGCGCAGGCTCTCCGCCTGCCGCTCCTCCCGGCTCTGCCACTCGATCTGGCCCAGCTTAGTGACGCCGTCGACCAGCGCGGCGATCTCGGCGCCGAATCGCTCGGACACCTGTTCGAGGGTGACGCCGGTGTCTTCGGCGACGTCGTGCAGCAGCGCGGCGGCGATGGTCACGGGATCGAGGCGCAGGTCGGCCAGGATGTCGGCGACCGCCAGGGAGTGTCGGATGTAGGGTTCGCCGGAGGCGCGGGTCTGCCCGGTGTGCGCCGTCTCAGCGAAGAGGTAGGCCTCCCGCAGGATATCCAGGTCGGCGCGGGTGAAGTGGGCGCGGACCTTCGCGATCAGGTCCTGCGCCTCTTTCGGCAGGTCCTGAAAGACGCTCTGCTGCCGGCGCTGCTCCAGCCACTTCATGCCTTTCAACTAGGGTATCACGGCCGCCAGCCGCGTGCGACGGGACTGGCCAGCGCCCGCAGGATGGCCGACGCCGGGCCGAAGGCCCAGGGGATGAGGGCCTCCAGGGCGGCCCGCTCGCGCGCCCCCTCGGCAAAGCGGGTGGAGGCGGCCAGGTCGCGGCGCTCCTGGCCCGGCGCCAGGTCGATCCGCCAGCGGCCCTCCACCGCCTCTCGTTGGACCACCCCGGCCTCGGCCAGCGTGTCCAGCGCGGCCTCGGTGGCCAAGGGAGACCAGCCCGCTGGTCCCAGGATGCGGCCGAGCGTCTCGCCCGGCCAGACCAGCGCGTCCCGCGGTACTTCCCGCAGCAGACGGAACAGGTCAGCCAGCCGGTTCCGCGGGGGAAAACGCTCGTCGAGGCGGACCCGGGCCCGCTCGACATCCTCCTGATTGTAAGCCAGCACGACCGAGGCACCCTTCCCGGACAGGCCGGCCAGGGCAGCCATCTCCCGTAATTGGGTCCGGCTCTGTGGCAGGCCGGCCAGGATGACCTGCGCGATATCCCCGGGCGCGAACAATTCCGGAAATGAGGCGGTGGTCACCAGAGTCGTGATTTTGCCGTCGAGGAAGAGTTGCTCCAGGACACGGCGCACGCGCACGGGCAGGCCGCCGTGATAGTAGGCCGCAGGAGAGAGCGCCTTCTCGCGGAGGCGCCGGGCCAGCGCGACGGCTTCCGCCCGGTCGGGCGTGAAGATCAGCGTCTTCTCCCCGCCCGCCAGCCACTCTTCAATCAGCCCGTCGCGGTCGGACTCACGCCGATCCACCAACCGCAGGTTGGCGCGGACGTAGCCGTCGTCTACCAGTGTCGTGGTCCCGGTATCTTGTTCAAAGAGGCCGGGGTCCCAGATGAAGCGGGCCACCGCGGGCCCCGCCGACACCCCCGCCGTGGTCTCCGGGCGCGGCAGGTCCGGATCGGCGATCAGCACCACCGCCGGCGGCTCGGCCGGCGGTTCACCCCGGCGCAGCCACTCTGCGCTGGCCAGCAGGATATCCGCGCGGCCCTCACCCAACGCGCGGAGCATCCGCTGCTGCGGTCGCAGCGGCAGCGCGCCGTGCGCGCGGTAGACGCGCAACCCGGCCTCTCGCAGCAGCGGGGCAAACGTCTCGTACCAGCGGTCCACCTGGCTCGCCAGTGGAAGCACGAGCACCGCCGGGCGGCCGCGCCGCACCGCCAGCGCGGCCGCGGTTAGCACCGCGGTGGCTGCGCCGCGCCGGCCGGGACCGAGAGCCGTGCGGACGTGCCCTTCCTCCAGCGCCGTCTGGATCACCCGCACCTGCACCTCACGCAGCGGCTGGCCGGGGTGCAAATAGAGGCGGAGGCGGTCGATGAGTCCTTGAGATGAGAGAGGCTGCCACGCGGTCCAGAGCAGCCGGTCCCCGGGGGCCGCCGCCTCCTCCCGCTGGATGAAGATGTTGAGGCCGTAGGAGCGGTCTCCGCCGCCGGTGATCTGCGAGGCGGTGACGGTGTAGCGGGTGCCCGCATCCATTGAGGGTGCAAGCCGTCCCGCCAGGCGGGCGCTCAGGTACCCGAGTGGCCGCCCGTCCTCGGTGCAGACCGCGATGGCGTGGGGGTCGTGTGGGTTGGCCGGTTCACGCACCAGGCGCAGCGGCTGGCCGGCGCGGATCTGCGGAATCAACTCCTGCCGCCCCTCGAAGGTGACGCCCGCGACCTTCGTGTAGAACGACCAGGCCTCCTCAATGCCGCGCAGTTCGCTCCCCAGGTAGTCGTCGGCACGGGCGAACAGGCGCTCCAGCAGCAGCCGGCCGTCCGCCAGGACCGCGTCCAGGTCGAGCCCCGGCGTGATCAGGTCGCGCAGCACCAGCGAGACCTTCTCCTGGTCGCCCCAGCGGTCGAGTTCCACGGCGCCGGCGACATCGAGGCGCGCTCCCGTGAAGGCCAGCACCTCCGCCACGTCGCCGCGGGCGAATCCGATCGCCTCGACGAAGCCGTGCCCGTCGGTCAGCCCCAGCCGCAGGTGCCCCTCCCCCACCACCCGCGTGGCCATCGCCCGCACGCCGCGCACGGCGAACACCGGCTCCGGGTTGCCGGGCCCAAACGGCGCCACCTGCTCCAGTTCCCGCGCAAGCGCGGGGGTTAAGTCGGCGAGGCGTAGTTCCGCGTCGATGGCGATCGTGGGGACGAGGTCCTCCGGCCGCAGCCGCCGTCCCGCTTCTTCAAGGAAGCGGGCGCGAAACGCCTCAATCTGCTCCGGCGCGATGGTCAATCCGGCGGCCATGGCGTGCCCGCCGTAGCGCAGCAGCAGGTCGGCGCAGGCGGCCAGCGCGTCCACCATGGGCAGGGCCTCGATGCTGCGGGCGGATCCTTTGCCCACCCCGTCGTCCACGGCGATCATCACCACGGGCCGGCTGTAGCGTTCCTTCAGGTGCGCGGCGACGATCCCGATGACGCCGGGATGCCACCCTTCCCCCGAGACCACGAGCGCCGGCGCATCGCCCCATCCCGCCTCCTCCACGCGGGCGGCGGCCTCGGTGAGGACGCGCTCGGTCAACTCCTGGCGGCGGCGGTTTTCCTGATCGAGTTCCTGGGCCAGCGCGGCGGCCTCCTCCGCATCTTCGCTCAGCAGCAGGGTGACCGCCATCTTCGCGTCGCCCATTCGCCCCGCGGCGTTCAACCGGGGGGCCAGACCGAAGGTGACGTCGCGCGGGGTGACTTTGCCGGCGATGTCGGCTTCGCGCAGCAGCGCGGCGATGCCGAGCGCGGGCGCGGTGGACAGACGATCGAGGCCGCGGCGCGCAAAGAGGCGGTTGTCGCCGACCAGCGGGACGACGTCGGCGAGAGTGCCGATCGCGACCAAGTCGAGCAATTCCTCCGGTTCCCCCGTGCGTCCCGCCAGGCGCCAGACCGCGCGGACGGCCTGGCAGGCGAGCCCGCAGGCCGCGTAGGGCGTGACGGCGGGCTGGTCCGCGCGCTTGGGGCCGACGACGGCATACGCCGGGGGCAGGGTCTCGCCCGGCTCATGGTGGTCGAGGATGACGACCGCCAGGCCGCGTGTATTGGCGAAGGCCACCTCCTCGACGGCGGTGATGCCGCAGTCCACGGTGACGAGCAGGCCGGGCGCGCGCAAGCGGGCGATCGCGTCAACGTGGAGACCGTATCCTTCAACCTGCCGGCGGGGCACGAAGAACTCCACCACCGCCCCCCGCGCCCGCAGCCCCCGCACCAGGGTGGCGGTCGCCGTCACTCCATCCGCGTCGTAGTCCCCGTAGACGGTGATCCGCTCGCCGCGCTGGATCGCCTGGAGGATGCGGGAGGCGGCCCGCGGCAGATCGAGCAGCGTCGCGGGATCCACGCCGAGCATCTCGCTCTGCTCCTGAAGGAAGCGGCG
>CAYHPT010000119.1:4198-4694 GCA_964358435.1 uncultured bacterium
GTCGGCGCGCAGGAACCGCGCCGCCGCGGCGGGAGCGCCGAGACCGCGGCGCAGCAGCACCTGGGCGGTGGGGAGGCTGAGGTTGAGAACCTGCGCGAGGGAGGCGGCCCGCTCAGGATCCGGCGGCAGCAGGACCCAGCGGGTCGGCGGAAAGGCGGTGGCGGTCAAACAGGTAGTGCTCCCTTTTGCCCGCCATTATAGCAGCGGCGGGCGATCAGGTGCGCGGCGGAGACCCCGAGGGCTCGCCGCGGGCGGCCCGTTCCCGCTCCCCCTCCCGCAGCCGCGCCTCCGCGGACCGCAGGCGGGCGCGCAGCTCGCCGTGCGAGAAGAGGCTGGCGATGTAGACGATCAGCCCACCGAGCACCGCCGCGCCGACAATGGCCAGCGCCAGCGTAGTGGTCAGCGACCAGGTAACGAAGCGAAGGGTGACGGTCGCGGGGTTCTGCAGAGCGAAGATCGTCGCCGCCGCGAGCAAGAGGACGGCCAAAGAGAAGAG
>CAYHPT010000120.1:0-4642 GCA_964358435.1 uncultured bacterium
GTTCTGGCACGGTCAGGGATAGGCTGCCTGTAGCCATGTCCCTGCCGCGGCTCACTTAATAGTTAGCCGAACACAATGGAGCGCATGAAAATTCGCCCGTTCAGTGATGGAGATTCCTACACCACCTTTCAAGGCCTTCGGGAGAAGACTGTTCGTGAAATCGAAGGGCTGGATAACGACTACGTCCTGAAGGCCTCAGCAGCCGAACTGGAACAGTACTACCTTGATAAGGTGACGGTGATCCCCTTGTCGCTGCCACCACTGTTCGTGCTGGCCGCGGGTCTGGCGGCCTCACTCCTGCTGGCGCTGGTGCGCGGGGTGCTGCCGGTGCGGGATCTGTCCCCCGCCGCGCGCATCGCCGACGCGGAGCTGCGGTTGCGGGAGCGGTTGAGCACCGCGCTGGACCTGGCCACCGGACGGATCCCCGCGACGGCGCTGGCCGACGAGATGCTGCGCGACGCCGCGGCGACCGCCCGGGATGCGCTGCCGGGCGCGCGGCTGCGGCCGGCCTGGCCTGGCGGAACGCGCCGGGCGCTGCTGGCGGTGAGCCTGGCGGTGCTGGCCGCCGTCCTCGTCCCCGGCTTCACCGTGCCGGCGACCCCGGCGCGCGAGACCGCCGTACGGATCAAGCGCGAAGGACGGCGGCTGGAGCAGGTGGCCAGGCAGCTCGAGCAGCTCGCCCGCACCGAGCGGGCCCCGCAGGCCCGCCGCACCGCGCCGGACGTGCGCAGCCTGGCGCGGCAGCTGCAACGGGAGCGGATGGATCGCAGCGCCGCGCTCGCCCGTATCGCCGCGCTGGAACGGCAACTGGAGGCGGCGCGCCGGCAGCTCAGCCAGCGCATCGGGGAGGCGCTGAACCCGCAGGCTCCGGCGCAGATTCCGGAATCGCTCTTTCGGCCGACGACGACCATCGACCAGAACATCCGCCAGCTCCGTGAACTCGCGGCGCGGCTGAGTGAGGAGCAGAACGTCGAAGGGCAGCGCGACGACCTGCTGGCGCAACTCGCCCAGCTCTCGCAGTCGGGGGAGGGGCAGTTGCCGATCGAGGCGCGCCGGAAACTCGACGAGGCCCGCCGCAAGACCGAGGCGGGGGACACCGCCGGCGGCCGGGAGGCGCTCACGGAGGCGATCCAGGAGCTGGAAGGACTGCGTGCCGTCCTGGCGGACGAGAACGCGCTGCGCATGACCGAACGGGAACTGGAGCGTTCCTCGATGCGTATCGCCCGGGGCGCTGGCCCGGAGTCGGCGGAGGAAGTGGAGCGCGGCGAGACGCGCACTGCCCCGCCCGGGTCGGGCACGAAGCGGCTGCAGGAACAGGAAGGGGAGGCGGTGGGCGCGCCCCCGCCGCAGCGGGGGCCCAACGAAGGCTCCACGCCGGGACAGGGGAAGATCGCGGAGAAACTCGGCTCGCAGTCCCCCCGGCTGGACGCGGAGGCGCAGCGCTCGCGCGTGCGCGGCCAGGAGGGGCAGGGACAACTGCAGACCACGGAGCTCCTGGGTCCCGGCCGGAAGCAGCCCGCCCGCGCGCCCGCGGTAAACGTCTCACCGCTGGTGGTGCGCCGCGCGGACGAGCACATGGCCCGCGCCCGCATCCCCGCGGACCTGCGCGCCGTGGTACGGCGCTACTTCCTGGCGCTGGCCCAGCGGCGGTAAGAGGAGGCAGAGATGGAACCCGAGCAGTTCCGACAGACCTTCCGGCGGCTGAAGACCGAGATCCAGAAGGTCATCGTCGGCTACGAGGCGCTGATCGAGGAGGTGCTGACGGCGCTCGTTGCCGGCGGACATGTGCTGCTGGAAGGCGTGCCCGGACTGGGCAAGCCCCTCCTGGTGAAGACGCTGGCCCAGGCCCTGGACCTGCACTACTCCCGCATCCAGTTCACGCCGGACCTGATGCCCGCCGACATCATCGGCACCAACGTTGTCATGCCGGACGAGGCGGGGCGCCGCTTCTTCGAATTCCAGCGCGGCCCCATCTTCTCGCAGATCGTCCTCGCCGACGAGATCAACCGGGCCACGCCGAAGACGCAGTCGGCGCTGCTGGAGGCGATGCAGGAGCATGCGGTGACGGCGGCGGGGGTGCACTACACCCTGGAGGAGCCGTTCTTCGTCCTGGCCACGCAGAACCCCATTGAAATGGAGGGGACCTATCCACTGCCGGAGGCGCAGGTGGACCGCTTCCTGTTCAAACTGCGCGTCCTCTTCCCCGCGCTGGACGACCTGGTGAAGATCATGGACCGCACCACCGGGCCGGAACTGCCGGCGGTGGAGCGGGTGACTTCCGGGGCCACGATCCTGGCGATGCAGACCCTGGCCCGCGAGGTGGCCGTGGCGGCGCACGTCAAGGACTACGTGGCCCGCGTCATCCGGGCGACGCATCCGGAGGGCCAGGGCACCGCGTCGATGGCCAAGCGGTTCGTCCGCTACGGGGCCAGCCCGCGGGGGGCGCAGGCCCTGCTGCTGGCGGCGAAGGTCCGCGCGCTGCTGCAGGAACGGGCCAACGTCAGCTTCGAGGATCTGCGCGCGGTCACCCTGCCGGCGCTGCGCCACCGCGTCATCCTGAACTTCGAGGGCGAGGCGGAGGGCGCGGACCCCGACGACATCATCCGCACCGTCCTGGAGGAAACCCCGGAGTTGGCCCGGGTGCGCGGGTGAGAGGGCAGCTCCTCCTCGATCCGGAGTTCCTGCGCAAACTAGAAAACCTCAGTCTGCGCTCCCGCCGCATCGTGCGCAGCGGGATGCGCGGCGAGCGACGTTCCTCCACGCGGGGCCGGGGCGTGGAGTTCGCCGACTACCGCGGCTACCAGGCGGGCGACGACTACCGGTATATCGACTGGAACATCTACTCCCGCCTGGACCGCCTCTTCGTCAAGTTGTTCAGTGAGGAGGAGGACACCAACGTGCACCTCCTCATCGACCGCAGTCGCTCAATGGCATTCCCACCCACGCCATTCCCACGCACCCCTCCCGCCACCAACGGTCACCCGGCCAAACTCCTCTACGCGGCGCAGGCGGCGGCGGCCATCGGGTACATCGGCCTGGCGAACATGGACCGCGTCAGCGCGGCGGCCTTCGACCGGGAGGTCGGCAGCGTCTTCGGTCCCGGTCGCGGGCGGGGGCAGACGTTCCAACTCTTCCGCTTTCTCGGTGGATTGACCCCGGGCGGGACCAGCGACCTGGTCGCGGTGATGCGCGAGTACGTGGTCCAGACAAAGCGGCGCGGCCTCCTGGTCCTGCTCTCCGACCTGCTGATGCCCGACGGCATGGAGGAGGGGCTGAAGCTGGCCCGCGCCCACCACTTCGACCTCTTCGTCATCCATATCGTCAGCGACGAGGACCTGGCGCCGCCGCTGGCGGGCGACCTCCGTCTGATCGACAGCGAGACCGGCGCGGCGGTGGAGGTGACCGTCGACGGCGCTGCGCTGCGGGCGTTTACCCGCGCGCGAGACCGGTACCTCACCGGACTGGAGCAGTTCTGCCTGCGCCACGGGATCGAGTACCTGCGCACCACGACATCTATCCCCCTGACCGACCTGATCCTCCGCTACCTGCGGGTGGGCGGGCTGATCGCCTGATGCCGGGCTTCGCTGTCCCGCAGGCGCTCTGGCTGCTGCTGGCACTGCCGCTGATTATCCTGCTGCACATGCTGCGGGCGCGGCGGGTGCCGCACACCGTGAGCAGCACGCTGCTCTGGGAGCGCACCGCGCGGGACCTGGTGGTGCGCCTGCCCGTGCGCCGGCTGGAACACAGCCTCCTGCTGCTCCTGCAGTTGCTCGCGGTCGCGGTACTCGCGCTGGCGCTGGCGCGGCCGGTCGTGCAGATCCCGGGCGTAGCCGGCTCCGCGCTGATTCTCGTGTTCGATACGTCGCTCAGTATGCAGGCCCGCGATGCGGGGACGCCGGAGAGTCCGGTCACCCGGTTCGCGGCGGCCCAGGCGGACGCGCTGCGGCTGGTGGACGGCGGCGCGCGCGGGCTGCCGGTGATGGTCATCGAGGCGGGCGCGGCGCCGCGCGGCGTCCTCGACTTTTCTACCGAGCCGGCGGCGATCCGCCGCGCGATCACCCGCCTGGGGCCGGGGGACGGCCGGTCCGACCTGGAGGCGGCCGTCCGGGTGGCGGCGGCACAACGTCTGCGGGGCCGGCCGGCGCAGGTGGTGGTCTACACCGATGCCCCGGGCGCGCGGCTCTCCCGCGTCGCTTATCGGACCTTCGGGCGCGCCTCGGAGAACCTGGCACTGACCCGCGCCGCGGCCAGCACGAGCGGGAGCGGTCGCACACTGCTCCTGACCGAAGTGCGGAATTTCGGCGGCACCGCGCGGCGTACAACCGTGCGCGTCATCTGGCCCGACGGGACCGTCGAGGCGGCGCCGCTCGTTGTCCCCGCGGGTGAAGCGGTCACGCGGATCTGGACCGCGCGCGGGGAGGGAGCCGTGCAGGTCAGCATCGAGGGGAACGATCTGCTCCACGCCGACGACCGCGCGGTTACGCTGATCGGCCGCGCGGCGCGCCCGCGCGTCCTCCTCGTCTCGCCCGGCAACCCCTTTCTGGAGGCGGCGCTCGGTGTGCTCCCGGTGCGCCGGGTGGAGCGCACGGGGGAGGTCGACCCCGCCTCGTGGGGTGCCTACGACCTGGTCGTCCTCGACCGC
>CAYHPT010000121.1:0-4551 GCA_964358435.1 uncultured bacterium
CGCTCGTCCCCTGGATCGGCGTGTTGATGGCGGTGCGCTCCGCGGCTTCGCGCACGACGCGGTTGCGGCTGAACAGGTCGGGGAGGTAGCGGCGGCGGTTCAGCAGCGTGGTGACGTACCCTTCGCGCCGCGCCTGCTCCACGATGCGCCCCATGTACGCGCGCACCTTGGGATAGCGGGCGTAGTAGCGGTCGATGTACTGCTTGGCCTCCGTCTTGCTGATCCCCAACTGCACCGCCAGCCCGTACTCGCTCATGCCGTAGGCCACGCCGAAGACGATGGTCTTGGCCCGCCGCCGCAGGTCCACCGTCACCTGGTCCCGGGGGACGTTGAACACCTCCGCGGCGGTCACCGCGTGCACGTCGTCGTCGCGGGCGAAGGCGTCGAGGAGGCCGGGGTCTGCTGTGATGTGCGCCAGGACGCGCAGGTCGATCTGCGAGTAGTCCACGCCCAGCAGCAGTGCACCCTCTCCCGGGACGATGGCGCGGCGAATCTGCCGACCCACCTCCGTGCGGATGGGAACGTTCTGCAGATTGGGCTCGGTACTGGAGAGGCGCCCCGTGGCGGCCAGCGTCTGGTTGAAGGTGGTGTGCACCCGGCCGGTGCGCGGATCGGCCAGGCGCGGCAGGACGTCGACGTAGGTGTTCTTCAGTTTGACCAGTTCCCGGTACTCCACGATCTTCGCCGCGATCTCGTGCTGCCCGGCTAGGTACTCCAGCACCTCCTGGTCGGTGGAGAGGCCGGTCTTGGTCTTCTTCAGCGCCGGCAGTTGCAGCTTCTCAAAGAGGACAAAGGCGAGTTGCTTCGGGCTGCTGATGTTGAACTCGGTCCCCGCAAGGCGGTAGATCTCCACAGCCAGCGCGTCGATCTGCCGCACCAGCTCCCGGTCCAGGTCCTGCAGGTAGGACACGTCCACGCGCACCCCCGCCCGCTCCATCTCGGCCAGCACGACCGCGAGCGGCATCTCAATCCGTTCGAAGAGACCGGTGAGCTCGCGCTCCCGCATCCGCTCCTCCAGGATGGGCCGCAGGCGGATGAGCGCGTCCGCCGCGCGGCCGGCCTGGACCGCGCCGCCCAGCGGCAGGGCACCCTCCCCTTCTTCCTCCCCGAGGCGCCAGGTCAGGTACTCCCAGGCGGTGGTCTCCAGGGTGTGCGTGCGCTTGCCCGGATTGAGCAGATAGGCGGCGATGGCGACGTCGAAATCAAACCCGCCGGGCGTCACGCCGTGTCCGTGCAGGAGGTGGTGATCGGCTTTGACGTCGCCGCTGATCTTGTGGATCGCGCCGTCGGCGAGCCAGGCGGCCAGTTCCGGCGGGATCTGCCCGACGAGCGCCAGGAGGCGGGCCTGTCCCTCTTGGGAGGCGACCGCCACGCCCGTCAGCGCCGCGCTCATCGGGTGGCCGGGCGCGCGTACGAGTATCACCCCGACCTCGCGCCGGCCGCGCACCTCCGCCAGCAGTTCCCCCGCCGAGCGGGCCGCGCCGTACTCCCCCTCCGCGGGAATCTCGCGCGGTGGCGTGCCCAGGCGCTCGAGCAGCGTCTTGAACTCCAGGTCGCGGAAGAGTGTAGTCACGCGTTCCTGGTCGGGCGGGCGGCGGCGCAGGTCGTCCCAAGTCCATTCCACGGGCGCGTCCACCACGGTGGCCAGGTGTTTGCTCTGCCGGATCTGCTCCGCGTACTCCGCGAGCTTGTCGCGCAGTTTCGGCGGTGCATCGGCCAGACGCTCCAGCAGCGCCTCCGCCGAGCCGAACTGGGCGACCAGCGTGCTCGCTGTCTTCTCGCCGACCCCGGGCACGCCGGGGATGTTGTCGGTGGTGTCGCCCTTCAGCGCCTTGTAATCGGGCAACTGTGGCGGCGCGAAGCCGAAGCGCTGCCGCACCGCCGCCTCGTCGTAGACCGTCGTCTCGGTGATGCCGCGGCTGGTGATCATCACGCGGATGTTAGGGCGGACGATCTGCAGCAGGTCCAGGTCGCCGCTGACGATCAGAACGTCAAACCCTTCCTCCGCCGCCCGCCGCGCCAGCGTGGCGATGACGTCCTCCGCCTCGAACCCTTCCACCTCGAACATGGGGATCTGCAGCGCCCGCAGGATCTCCTTGCTGAGGGCCAGCTGCGGCCGCAGGTCGTCCGGCATCCGTTCGCGCTGCGCCTTGTAGGCGGCGTAGGCCTTGTGCCGGAAGGTGGGGACGGGTTTATCGAAGGCGGCGGCGATGGAGTCCGGCTGCTCCTCCTCCAACACTTTGAGGAGCATGTTGGCGAAGCCGTAGACGGCGTTCGTCGGCCGGCCGTCGGTGGTGGTGAAGTAGGGCAGGGCGAAGAAGGCGCGGTAGACGAGGCCGTTGGTGTCGAGAAGGACGAGTTTCTTGGCCAAACGCAAATCACCCGAACCAGTATAGCAACCGGTCCGAGTGGAGGCTCAGTCTGTGCCGCAAGGTTTGCTGGACGGTGGCCGCCTCAGACCGCGCTGGCGCCGCGCCGGAGGAGCCGGCGGATGACCGCCCAGCCAGCCAGGCCGAGCAGGATGAGCGGGACCAGCGCGCTGAGGGTGACGACGAGCCGCTCCGACACGGCCAGGAACTGCCGGATCGTGCCCAGGAAGGCGCCGCGTACCTTCAGCAGCGAGGCCGCGAAGTCCCAGAAGATCAGGCTGCTCTGCTTGGCCTTCTCCCGCAGCGTCACCTGAATCGTCGCCATCTCCACCCGGTTCCCCAGGAAGCGCAGGCGGCCGGTGAACTGCTCGATCTCGCCGCGCACGCGCGAGAGTTCCTGCTCGATGGCCAGCAGGTCGGCCACCCGCGTCGCCCGCTCCATGAAGGTGAGCAGCTGCCGCTCGTGGGCCTCCAGGTTGCGGATGCGCGCCTGCAGGTCAACGAACTCCTCCGTCACATCCTGCCCCCTGACGCGGCGCTCCGTCACCTTCCCCAGCGCTTCGATTTGATCCAGGGTCTGGGAGAATCGCAGCGCGGGCACGCGCAGGACGAACGTACCGTAGGGCGGCTCCTCCTGCGACGTGGTGGAGTCGGCGATGAACCCGCCACTCGATTCTGCGATGCGCACGAGCGCCTTGGACGCGTCCTCGAAGCTCGGCACCTGTGCCTGCAGCGTGGCCGCGCGGATCACCTGCCGCTCGAAGGGAAGCCGCGCTACGCCCGGACCAGGGACCTGGGCCGCGGGCAAGGGGACACCCGGGACGCCAACAGGCTGAGCCCGGCCGAATTGCGACTCCGCGGCGGGCGCGGCGGACTTGTCCACATCCACGGCCCGGGAGGGCGCGCGTCGCGAGAAGATCCCCTCCCCCGCGTCCCGGCGCGGAGAGACTTCCTGCCACAGGTTGACCGAGAAGAGGCCGATCAGGAGGACGGCCGCGGCGGCCAGCGCGGCGCGCCACGTCGGGCGTGCCGGGAGACTCCAGGCGAGCGGCCAGGCGCGGCGCCCGCGGTTCGGCGCGGATCGCTCCGCCTCCAGGCGCTCCTGGACCGCGGTCCGGAAAGCGGCCGGTGCGCCTACGGGTTCCAAATCCTGCACCAGCGCCACCGTGCGCCGCAGGTCGGCGAGAGTAGCGCGGCACACCGCGCACGCGTCCAGGTGTGCCTCGACCTGCCGCCGCTCCTCGGCGCTGACCCGCCCGTCCAGGTAGCCGGAGAGCCATTCCAGCCGAAGATGAACCGTCATGATCCTTCCTCCATAAGTCCACTGGGTGCCAGATCCCGCAGTAGCCCGCGCAGCGCGTCCCGCGCCCGGCTGAGCCGGGAGCGGACGGTCCCGACGGGGATGCGCAGCACCGCCGCGATCTCTTCATACGCCATACCCTGCAGATCCCGCAGCACGACGACGACGCGGTGGTCGGGGGAGAGCCGCTGCAGCGCCTGATGGACGCGGCGCTGCACCTCCCGGCGCTCCGCTTCGCTGTCGGGATTGTGGGCGGTGGCGGGCAGCACGACGTCGTCCAGCGGGGCCGGCGGCGTCTGCGGCCGGCGCCGCACGATGTCCAGCGCCGTGTTCACGGCGATGCGATGCAGCCAGGTGCCGAAGGCGGCCGCGTGGCGGTAGCGAGGCAGCGCGCGGAAGGCCTTGACGAAGGTCTCCTGCGCCGCGTCGTGCGCGTCCTCGGCGTTACCGGTGATGCGGTAGGCCGCGTGGAAGATGCGGTCCTGGTGCGCTGTGACCAGGCGGTCGAAGGCGTCGAGGTCGCCGTTGCGGCTGCGCTCAATGAGGCCGCCCTCCGCCGCGTCCCCGCTCACTCGCGGCTCACCGGCGCCCGCTTCCGTCGGCCGCCCCTCCGCTGCCATCTGCGCCCCCGTCGCGTCCTGCATCTGCCCCATTAAACGTACCCCGGACCGCGGAGTTCCGGAACTGCCCGCGAACTTCCCCGGCGTCGCGCCGCGGGGCAGGGCTGGCAGGGACGGCGTCCTTCTTGAGCACCCTGCAACCTCATGTTAGGATGCTTAGTGCTCGGCACTTGTCCGACTGCCTCGTGCCGGGGTGTCGGAAGCGGAAGACGATTCGGTCTCAAAAACCGATGGGGGAAACCCCGTGCGGGTTCGAGTCCCG
>CAYHPT010000122.1:0-4539 GCA_964358435.1 uncultured bacterium
ATCACCGTTTCCGGGGCTTCAGGACCTCGGCCTTCGGCCACGCCGCGGACCAGCAGATTGGGAATCACGCTCGTGTACAGGCTGCCGGGACCGATGAGGATCAGGTCGGCCTCGGCGATCGCCTCCAGCGCCTCGGGCAGCGCGGGGACACTGTCCGGTTTGAGGAAGACGCGGCGGATGCGCCGGCGCGCCAGTGGGATCTGCGACTCACCCTCTACGACCGAGCCGTCTTCGTACTCGGCGCAGAGGATGACATCCTCCAGCGTGGCCGGCAGGACGCGCCCGCGGATGTTCAGGACCTTGCTCGCTTCCTTCACCGCCTGCTCCAGGTCGCCGGTGACGCCGGCGAGGCTGGCGATGAAGAGGTTGCCGAAGGCATGCCCGTCGAAGGCGCCGCTAGGGAAGCGGTACTCGAACAACTGCGTCATCAGCGGCTCGGACTCGGCGAGCGCCACCAGGCAGTCGCGGATGTCTCCCGGCGGCAGCACGCCCAGGTCGCGGCGCAGCCGGCCGGAACTTCCGCCGTCGTCGAAGACGGTGACGATCGCGGTGATGTTCGCGGAGTAGCGCTTCAGGCCGCGGAGCAGCGTGGAGAGCCCGGTCCCGCCGCCCAGCGCCACGATCTTCGGCCCGCGGGAGAGCGTGCGCTGCTGGCGCAGCACCTCCACCAGCGTCGGGTTTCCGGTGGGGAAGAGCACGCGGTCGATCGAGCGCAGCGTCCCGCGCAACCCGTACAGCACGAGAAACCCGCCGATGAGAACGAGCAGGATCCCTATGGCCAGCGGAGGCAGACTACCGCCGGCGGGCACCAGGGCGGAGAGCAGGCGGAGGACCATCTGGTCGAGCCAGGCCAGCAGGCTGACGTTGACGATCAGGGCGACCCCGCCGCTGATCAGCAGGATGCCCGCCGCCAGCACCAGCGCCCACCGCTTCAGCCCCAGGCCGGGTCGGAGCCAGCGGGCCCACCGCCGCAGTTGTTCGATCATCGGCTACTCCTTGCGCACGTCGCGGTGGCGCACGCGCACCTTGTAGTCGCGGCTCTGCAAGTGGGCGCTCAGCTCATCGGCCAGCACGACCGAGCGGTGCTTGCCGCCGGTGCAACCGATGGCGATGGAGAGGTGGGTCTTCCCCTCCTGGACGAACTGGGGCAGCAGGTAGTCCACCATCTCGAAGAGGTGCTGCAAGAACGCCTGGGTTTCTTTCTGTCCCAGGACGAAAGAGCGCACCGGCGGGCTGGCGCCGGGCAGCGGCCGCAGCGCCGGCTGGTAGTGCGGGTTGGGCAGGAAGCGCACGTCGAAGACCAGGTCGGCGTCCATCGGCAGGCCGTACTTGTAGCCGAAGGAGATAATGCTCACCTCCAGCGCACCCGCCCGCTCGCCGCGCACGTAGGTGGCGATGATCTCCTCCCGCAGGTCGCGCACGCTCATGGTGGAAGTGTCGATGATCTTGTCGGCCCGCTCCTTCACCCCTTCCAACCGGCGGCGCTCCGCGCGAATCCCCTGCAAGATGGTCCGCCCCTGGGCCAGGGGGTGCTTGCGCCGCGTCTCCTTAAAGCGGCGCACCAGCACGTCATCGGCGGCGTCCAGGAAGAGGATCTGGTAGGCGACACGCAGCTCCTCGAGCTGGCCGAGCGCGTTGAAGAGGTCGTCAAAGAATTCCCCGCCGCGGATGTCGATGACCACCGCCACCCGCCGCACCTTGCCGTCGGAGTGCAGGCAGAGGTCGGCGAACTTGGGCAGCAACTGCGGCGGGAGGTTGTCGACGACGAAGAAGTTGAGATCTTCGAAGACGCGCATGGCGTGGGATTTCCCCGCACCGGAGAGGCCGGTAATGATCAGGAAGCGCACGCCCTCGGCCGGTCGTTTCCTGGCGCGGCGCCGCAGGAGAGCCTGGAGATCGAGAGAGTTCGCCGCCGCGGCTGCCTGGCGCCGGCCCTTACGACCGGAGGACGTGGCTGAGGACGGTGCTGATGATCGCAATGAGCAGCGCTCCTATGAACGCCGACCAGAACCCGGCAATTGCCAGCGGCGTCACGGCGGCAACCAGATAGAGCATCAGCGTGTTTACGACCAGGGTGAACAACCCGAGGCTGAGGATGTTCACCGGCAGGGTGAGCAGCAGGACGACCGGGCGGATGAAAGCGTTCAAGACCCCCAGGACGAGGGCAATAATCACTGTGTTCGTGAGCACGGGTTCGGGGATCTGCAGTCCCTGAATGATCAACGTCGTCACGTAAACGGCGACGGCGTTGAACACCCAGCGCAGGACGAACCGCGTGATCAAGCGGCGGGCTCCTCCGGAATGATCAACCAGCAGAGCAGGTACGCGAACACGCCCGGGAAGACGCCGGTGAAGATGGTCGTGAGCGCCCATCCCAAACGGATGAGCGTGGGATCGAGGCTGAAGTACGCGCCCAGCCCCCCGCACACCCCCGACAGCATCCGCTCGCGGCGCGAGCGATAGAGTCGTTTCGTCATGACCCTCAAATTATAGCCCATCGGGCGGCGGGCAGCCCACGATGCGGCCGGCGCGCCGTCACGCCGCCTGGCGCGCTTTCACTAGTCCGACCACCTGTCCCGGCAGATCCGCCACCGCAGCGCCCACAGCGGTGAGCGCTTCGATCTTGGCGGCCGCCGTCCCCTCGCTCCCCGAGATCACCGCGCCGGCGTGTCCCATGCGCTTCCCCGGCGGCGCGGTGCGGCCGGCGATGTAAGCCACCACGGGCTTCCCGAACTCCGCGGCGATGAAGCGCGCCGCCGCCTCCTCGGCGCTGCCCCCGATCTCCCCGATCAAGACTACGACCTCCGTCTGCGCGTCCTGCCCGAAGAGGACGAGCGCATCCTGGAAGCTCATCCCCACCACGGGATCGCCGCCCAGTCCCAGCGCCGTGGACTGCCCGATGCCGGCGCGGGTTAAGGCCGCCACGATCTCATAGGTGAGGGTGCCGCTGCGGGAGACGACGCCGACCGGTCCCTGGCGGAAGAGGTGGTTCGGCATAATGCCCATCTTGCAGCGGCCGGGTGAGGCCAGACCGGGGCAGTTGGGGCCGACCACCCGCACGCCCTGCGCGCGGGCATAGGCCATCACGGCGATGGCATCGTGCACCGGGATCTGCTCGGTGATGATGACGACGGGATCGAGTTTGTAGGCGATCGCCTCCATCGCAGCGTCCTTGGCAAAAGGGGCGGGGACGAAGATGCACGAGGCGCTCACGCCGGTCTGCGTTACTGCTTCCGCCACGGTGTCGAAGACGGGCACGCCGTGCACGGTCGTGCCGCCCTTGCCCGGCCGCGTCCCGGCCACGACTGTGGTGCCGAACTCCAACATCTTCTGCGTGTGGAACTCGGCCTGATACCCGGTGATCCCCTGCACCAGGACGCGGGTGTTTTCGTCGATCAAAATCGGCACGATCTTACCTCCCCGCGGGAACTCCGTTCAGCGCCTCCACCACCGGCCGCCCCTGCCACCGCTCCGGGACGGGAAGGCCCAGCGCGAAGAGCGCCGTGGCTGCGGTGTCGTAAATCATGATCGGCTGCTGCAGCACCACACCCGCGCGAGCCGCTCCGCCCAGCGCGATCCACGGGATCGTCACGTCCTCCGGACGACTGGTGCCGTGCAGGATGCCGTGCCCGCCGTGGTCGGCGGTAACGATCACCAGCGTCTCCTCCCACGCCCCCGCGGCCCGCACCTGCGCCAGGAACCGGTCCACCAGCGTGGGGATTTCCTGCACGACCGCCATGTAGGGCGCGGACATCCAGGCGGAGCGGTGGCCGGCATCGTCCGGATCAGCGATGTGGACGAAGAGCAGTGCCGGGCGCAATTCCCGGAAGCGCTGCGCCGCCGCCGTGACGACGGCGGCCTGCCGGTAGCGCGGGAAGGGCAGCCACTCCACCGGCATGTCGGGCGGCGCCAGGAACCGCAGCTTGGGTTTCGTCACAAGGATCACCACTTTGCCGCCGGCGGCGCGCACGCGGGTAAAGATCGTGGGCAGAGTCAACGGGTCCATGGTGGGGTTCCAGTTGTTGAAGCGGACCTCGTGGACCTCCGTTCCCACACCGGTCACCATGGATGTGTGTGCCGGCAGGGTCGTGCTGGGCAGGACCGTGCGCGCGGACCAGGACACCGCTCCCTGCTGGCGCAGCGCCGCAGGCCAGACGCTCTGCAGCGCATCCGCCCGCGCGCCGTCGAAGCTGAAGATGACGACGTGCCGTGTCGGCCCCTGCCGGGCCAGACCTATCGGCGCGAAGACCAGAAGCGGAGCGAGAATTAGCGCCAGCGCGGCCGCCGGGACGGCCCCGCGCAGCACAGACCGCCTCACGATACCGCCTCGCGGACCAGACGGACCGCCTCGCGGGCGGCCTCTTCTGCGTCGACGAAGGCGTGGATGCCCGCGGCTTCCAGGATGCGCCGCCCTTCTTCTTCGTTGGTCCCGGTCAACCGGACGGCGATCGGCACGCGCGGCGGACGCGCGGCGATGGGCCACGCGATGTCGTCGCAGCGGGTGATGCCCCCGAAGATATTGATGAAGAGCGCCCGCAC
>CAYHPT010000123.1:0-4518 GCA_964358435.1 uncultured bacterium
GCGGCGCCGGATGATCCGGTGCCGCCCTTCGCACTTGCGCCGTCGTCTCCCGTCCCCGCTTCCTCCATCCCCGATGAAAAGCCGGCGTGCGCGGTTGTAGTATGGAGCGGGCACCCGCGGCACGACCCGCCAGCACTCGTCCCGCCGCGGCCTGCGCTGACGCCACCCCGGAGGTAGCGGATGAACCTGAGAGAGCAGGATCCCGCGCTGCACAAGATCCTGGAGGCGGAGCGGCGCCGCCAGCGGGAGGGTGTCGAACTGGTCCCCTCTGAGAACTACGTCTCCGAGGCTGTCCTCCAAGCGATGGGCTCGATTCTCACCAACAAGTACTCGGAGGGCTATCCCGGCCGGCGCTACTACGGCGGCAACGAGAATGTGGACGACGCGGAGCGCCTCGCGCAGGAGCGGGCGAAAGTGCTCTTCGGCGTGCCGCACGCTAACGTGCAGCCCTACTCGGGCAGTCCGGCCAACCTGGCCGTCTACTTCGCCACCTGCCGGCCGGGCGACCCGATCATGGGGCAGAACCTGCCCGACGGGGGCCACCTCACCCACGGCTGGAACGTCAGCATCACGGGGACCTACTTCAAGAGCATCCCGTACCACGTCAATGCGGACGGTTACATCGACTTCGACGAGGTGTGGCGCCTGGCCCGGGAGCACCGACCGCGGCTGATCTGGTGCGGCGCCACCGCCTACGTGCGCGAGTTCCCCTTCGAAGAGTTTGCCGCCGTCGCCGACGAGGTGGGGGCATACTTCGCCGCGGACATCGCCCACGTCGCCGGACTGGTGCTCGCCGGCGTGCACAAGAGCCCCGCCCCCCACGCGCACATCATCACGACCACGACGCACAAAACGCTGCGCGGCCCGCGCGGGGCGATGATCATGGTCACCGCACGCGGACTGGCCAAGGACCCCGAACTCGACCAGAAGATCGACCGTGCCGTCTTCCCCGGCCTGCAGGGCGGCCCGCACGACCACACCACCGCGGCGATCGCCGTGGCCCTGGGCGAGGCGATGCGGCCCGAGTTCAAAGCCTACGGAGCCCAAGTCGTGCGGAACGCGAAGGTCCTGGCGGAGGCGCTGATCAAGCACGGCTTCACGCTCGTGACCGGCGGCACCGACAACCACATGCTGCTGCTCGACCTCACCCCGACGGGCCCGGGGCGCGGAGTCTTCCTCCAGGAGGCGCTGGACCGCGTGGGGATCACTGCCAACAAGAACACGGTCCCCGGCGAACCAAGCTCCCCCTTCTACCCTTCCGGGATCCGCCTGGGGACGCCGGCGGCCACGACGCGCGGCATGCGCGAGCCGGAGATGGAACGGCTGGCCGCCTGGATCGCCGCCGTCGCCGGCCGGATCAAAGAGTTCCAGTTGCCCGCCGACCGCAAGGCCCGCCCCCCGGCGCTGAGCGAATTCCGCACGGCCATCCAGAGCGATCCCGAACTGGCCCGCATCCGTGAAGAGGTGCGGCAGTTCTGCGTTCGCTTCCCGGTTCCGGGGACATAAACGACCGCCGGCATGCACCCCTCCTGCCTGCCTGCGCCCACGGCAGCCACGTGTGCTGCATTCGACGGTCCGTCGATGCACGCACATATCGATGCAGCGATCTGAGCCCCCCCTCGACCGGCGCGGGCTGTTGATCGTGAGCCTGCCGCGCAACGACCGCGATCTGGCCCGGGCGGCGATCGACGGGGGCGCCGATCTCCTCAAGGTCCACGTGAACGTGCACCACCGCGCGGCGGGGACGGTGTTTGGATCCCTGCAGGAAGAGATGGATCGCCTGACCGCGATCCTCGACCTGGGCATGCCGACGGGATTGGTCGTCGGTGAGGAAAGGATGGTCTCGCACGAGGAACTGCCGCTCCTGCAGCGCTTTGCCTTCCTCGACGCCTACCTCACGTACCTGCCGCTCTACCTGTACGCCGCGGGGGTGCCGGTGGTCCCGGCGATCCCGCACGACTACCCGGCGGACGCCCTCTCTTTCCTGCGCGCCCTCCCCGGCGTATGGGCGGAGGCGGCGCTGGTGGCACCGGACGGCTACGGCAAGCCGCCCGCGGCGGGCGATTTGGTCGCGCTGGCACGCGTGGCCGAATTGACCGGCCGCCACCTCATCGTCCCGACGCAGCGCGCCATCCACCCCGACGATCTCGGCCGCTACTTTGAGGTGCCCGCGGTCTGGGCCGTGATGATCGGGGTTATTGTGACGGGCATGGGGCCGTCCAGCATCCAGGCGGCCACCCAGGCCTTCCGACAGAAACTGGAGCACCTCTTCGCATGATCATCGAAGCGACCGCGCCGACGCGCCTCGACCTGGCCGGCGGCACGCTGGACATCTACCCGATCTATCTCCTTGAGGGCGGCGCGGTCACGGTCAACCTGGCGATCACGATCGGCACGCGCGTGCGCGTGGAACCTTATACGGAAGGTGTCGCGGTCTACTCGGAGGACCTGGGGTTCGGCGTGGAGGCGCCGACCGCCGCCGCGCTGCCAGTGGGCGCATCGCTCGACCTGATTCTGCGCGCGCTCCGCTACTGCGGCCTCCCCACGCGCACCCGGGTGGTGACCGCCTCGGACGCGCCCCGCGGTTCGGGCCTGGGGGCGTCCTCCTCGCTGCTCGTCGCCCTGCTGGCGGCCTGCGAGCGGCGCCGGGCGCGCGGCCCGATGCGCCAGCGCCCGCTGCGCCCCGACCTCGTGGACATCGCGGCCAAACTCGAGGCGCAGTCCATCAACGCGCCCACCGGAAAGCAGGATTACTACGCCGCGCTGCACGGCGGGCTCAACGCCATCTGGTTCGGTCTGGAGCAGGAGACGGTCGAGCCCCTCCTGCCGCTGCGCCGACTGGCGGCGCTGGAAGAGCACCTCGTCCTCACCTACACCGGTGAACCTCACGCCTCGGGACTCACCAACTGGAGCATGGTGCGCGCCTATCTGGACGGGATTCCGGAGACGGTGCGTGGGCTGCGGGCGATCCGCCGCATCAGCCAGGAGATGCGCGAGGCGCTGCGCCGGGGCGACCTGCGGGTCTTCGCCCGCCTGCTGCGCGAGGAGTGGGAGCAGCGCCGCGGATTAGCCACGGGGGTGAGCACACCGGAGATCGAGCGGGCGATCACTACCGCGCGGAAGGCCGGGGCCCTGGCGAGCAAGGTCTGCGGCGCGGGCGGAGGCGGGTGCGTCGTCAGTGTGGTGCCGGCGGAGCGGAAGGGCGCAGTCGAGTACGCACTGACGGAGGCTGACTTCCGCGTCCTCCCGTTCCGCATCGCGCGGCGCGGGCTTCGGGTGGCGGTCCGACCCTCACGGGGACGCCCGCGGGCGCGGCGGGCACGCCCGTGACGCGGCGCAATCTCTACGTCCTGTTCTTCACGATGTTCCTCTTCGTCTTTGGATTCGGCCTGTACGACGATCTCTTCCCCATCCACGCGCGGAACCTCGGCGCCACGCCGGTGCAACTGGGCTTTCTCTTCACGGTGCGGCAGTTGACCATCACCGCCGGTTCGATCCTGGGTGGCATCCTCTCCGACCGGTACAGCCGCCGCGCCGTCATGTTCCCCTCATGGTACCTGGCCGCGCCGGCACCATTGTTGTTCTTTGCCGCGCCCTCGTGGGCCTGGCTGCTGCCGGGTATCTTCCTGTATGACATCACCATCTTCGGCCTCCCCGCGCTGAACGCGTACGTGGCCGAACGCACGGAACCGGAGCGGATCGCCTCCACCTTCGCCACGCTGACCGCCGCCTCGTCGTCCGCTCTGCTCATCTCGCCCGCTCTCGGCGGTCTGATCGCCGCCCGGTGGGGCATCCGGGCCACGTTCCTGCTGGCGTTCGTCTGCTATACCCTCTCCACGCTGCTGGTCTATCGGACCGAACCGGAGCGGGCCGGCGTCCGAAGGATCCTCCCCTGGCGGCAGGCCCTGCGCTTCTGGGAGTTAGGCCGACTCTGGCGGCTCCTCATCATGCTCGGCCTGATGACCGGCGTGCCTCTCGCGCTGGCGCCGTTCGTCTCCCCGTTCCTGCGGGAGGTGCGCGGCCTCGGGCTCGCGCAGATCGGCGCCCTGGGATCGATCCTCTCTGGGGGAGGTCTCCTCTTCACGCTCGTGGCGGGACGCGCCGCCGATCGGTGGGGTCACCGCCCGTTGCTCGTGTTGACCATGGTCTTCATCGCCGCGGGCACGCTGATCGTCGCGCTCGGTCCGCTCTACCTGCTGCCGGTCGCCTTCTTGATCCGCAGCCGCAGCGCCGCCACGTCTCTATCCCAGGCGGTAGTCGGGGCCCGCATTGCTCCGGACGCCGCCGGACGGGCGTTCGGCCTCTACGGGATGCTCGCGGGGCTGGTGGGAGCGGCCGGCACGCTGCTCGCCGGGGTCGCCTACCGGGCCAACCCCGCGCTCCCCCTCGTGGCTGGCGCCGGCGTGGTCACCGCGCTGGCGGTCGTGCTCCTGGTCCAGAAGGAGGCAGCGGTTCAGCCCGCGGCCGTCGAATAGATCCGGGTGACCCCCATGAGCCTGCACGGCAGGAAGTTCCTCG
>CAYHPT010000124.1:0-4486 GCA_964358435.1 uncultured bacterium
GCTCCGCACGCCCGCCCCTGGGGTCTGGCATCGTAACCCCCCCCCGCCCGCGACCAGCCCGGCGGGGGCGCCGTGCGCCTGCCCGGTCGCCAGCGACCGGTCGAGCGCCTGCAGCGCCTCCTCGAGGAGATCCTCCGGGATCACTAGCGGCATGAGAAAGCGGACCACGTTCCCGTAGACCCCGGCCCGCAGTAGCAGTACACCCTGCGAGAGCGCGTGCGCCAGCACCGCGGAGGTCTCCGCGGCGGCCGGTGATTTCGTCCGCCGGTCCTGCACCAGTTCGATGGCCACCATCGCCCCCAGTCCGCGGACGTCGCCGATCAGCGGGCAGCGCCGCGCCATCGCCGTCAGGCGGTCGCGCAGCAGGATCCCCAGCCGGACCGCGCGCTCCACCAGGCGCTCTTCTTTCATGACGTCCAAAACCGCCAGCGCGGCGGCGCAGGCGACGGGGTTGCCGGGATAGGTGCCGCCGAGCGCCCCCGGGTGCACCGGCGCGAAGACCTCGCGCCGGCCGATCACCGCGGACAGCGGCAGCCCGGCCGCCAGCGACTTACCGATGACCATCAGGTCGGCTTCAATCCCGGCATGTTCGGTGGCGAAGAACCTTCCCGTGCGGCCGAATCCCGTCTGCACCTCATCGACGATCAGCAACGCGTCGATCCGGTCGCACAAGGTCCGCAGGGCAGGAAGAAAGTCCGGCGGCGGCACGACGAAGCCGCCCTCGCCCAGCACCGGTTCCACGATGATCGCGGCGACCTGGGCAGGGTCGACGTGCGTGGCCAGCATCGTCTCCAGCCGCCGTAGGGCGAAGACCGTCGCGTCGGGCTCGGGGCACCGGTACGGATCGGCGTAGGGCGCGCGGTAGACCTCGGGCATGAACGGCCCCAGCCGCCGCTTGTACGGATCCACCTTACTCGTGAGCGAGAGCGCCATGTAGGTGCGGCCGTGGAAGGCGCCCTCGAAGGCGATGACCGCCGGCCGCCCGGTGGCCAGGCGCGCCACCTTCACCGCATTCTCCACCGCTTCCGCCCCCGAGTTGGAAAAGGCCACCTGCTTGGGACTGGGACCGGGCGCGAGCGCGGCCAGCCGTTCCGCCAGGGCGACATACCCTTCGTACGGGACGATGGTGAAGTCGGTGTGCGTGAAGCGGGCGGCCTGTTCCCGTATCGCCGCCACGACACGCGGGTGGCTGTGTCCCACGTTGAGGCAGCCCACCCCGCCCGCCAGGTCGATGTAGCGGCGGCCGTCGGCGTCCCAGAAGAGCGCCCCCTCTGCGCGCGCGGCAAAGGCCGGCACCTGCACGGAGATTGCGTCCGGCACGGCGCTCGTTTTGCGGTCCATCAATTGCCGGGAGCGGTCCCCCGGAAGATCATGGCGTTCCACGGTCACGATGTCCTCCCTGAGCTTCGCCTTCGATGCGCCGCAGAGAGTCCGCAGTGAGGACGTACGGCCGGCCCGGCTCTCCGGTCCAGGGGGCGGCGACGATCTCCGGCAGCGGGGTCCCGTTGATCCAGTGCTGCAGCCCGAAGTGGGTGGCAGCGGCGTGTGACTCAAAGATGACCGTCGTCACCCACGGCGCAGGGCGATGACGGCGTGCACGTGGCCGGTCTGCGGAAAGAGATCCACCGGCTGGACATAAGCCGCCGCGTACCCCGCGCGCCGCAGACGGACCAGATCACGGGCGGCGACCGGAAGCGACCGGCCGATGTAGACCATCCTGCGGGGACCGAGGGCCGCCAGGACATCGTGCAGGGTCTCGGGGAACCCTTCCCCGGGCGGCCCCGCCACGAGCACGTCCGTGCGCTCCCCGCGCTGGTGCAGCTTCGCCAGCACCTTCGCGGGATCGCGCGTATAGAATACCGCATTGGCGATGCCGTTGCGCTGGGCCGTGGCCCACGCCTCCTCCATAGCCCGCCGGTCGGAGACGACGCCGACCGCGCGGCGCACCCGCTGCGCCAGGGCCAGGGGCAGCAAGCCACCCTCCGCAAACGCGTCCACCACCTGCTCGTCGCCGCGCAGTTCCGCCGCCTGCACGACCGCGTCCAGCAGCACGGGCAGGGCGCCGGGATTGGGCAGCACCTCCGCCTGCGCGGAGAGGCGCACCCGCAGCCCCAGGATCTCATCTTCGAGATACTCCCGCCCCCAGAGCAGGCTGACCGTGCGCCCGAAGAAGGCCGTGGTGCGCCCGGACTCGACGGTCAGCAGCAGCCCGACCAGACCGGGGACACGGTCGAGCACCGCGCGAACGAAGTCCATGCGGTCGGGCAGCGGCGCGGCCGTGGAAAGGACGGCCAGCGCTTCGCCGGTCGCGTGGCCGGTCAACCCGAGCAGGCCGCGCACCAGACCGGTGCCGCTGCGCCGGGCGTAGGGCGGCAGCCCCAGCGCACGGACCGCCTCCCGCACGACCTCGAGGATGCGCACGTTAGTGGGGTGCTGGATCGGGCAGGTCTCGATGTTGTAGAGGCGCTGGTCGCCCCAGCCGAAGAAGCCCGCCACCGTCGCCTGGCCGCGGCGGTCGAAGGTGGCACGCAGCATGCTGCGGTAGGCCCAGGGCTCCCCGCCCACGCAGGGACGGACGATCTCTGCGCGCACGCCGGCGTCCCGGAGCGCGGCGGCCACCAGCGCTGTCTTGTGGCGGCGCTGTCCGTCCAGCGTGATGTGCTGTAACTGGCAGCCGCCGCAGCGGCCGAAGTGCGGGCAGAGGGGCGTGGCGGCATCGGGCGACTTACGCTGGATGGCGACGATCGTGCCCAGCGGCACCGGCCCGGTGCGCACGACCTCAATCAGGGCTTCCTCGCCCGGGATGGCGTAGCGCACAGAGATGGTCGCCGACCCGACGCGGGCGATGGCCGACCCGTCGTGGGCCAGCCCCGCGAACTTGACCGCGAGGCGCCGCCTCACCTCCAGCTTTGGTCTGTGGCCGGCCACCTTAGCCACGCAGGCGCTCCCGGAGGATACGGTTGACCAGTTCGGGATTGGCCCGGCCGCGCGTTACCTTCATCACCTGACCCACCAGGAAGATGAGGGCCTTGTCTTTCCCCCGGCGGAACTCCTCGGCCGTATCCGGATTCGCCGCGATGACCCTGTCGATCAACCGTTCCAGGTCGGCGGTATCGCTGATCTGCTCCACACCGCGGGCCGCCACCAGCGCCGCCGGATCTCCCCCGTCACGAATCAGGTCGGGCAGCAGTTCCTTGGCGATCCGGCCGCTGATCCGCCCGCCGTCGATCAACTGCAGCAGGGAGACGAGGGTCGGCGGCCGCAGGGCCACTTCGTCGATCTCCTTCCCCTCCGCATTGAGGATACCGGCGACGTCCCCGGTCAGCCAGTTCGCCAGCGTCTTGGCGTTGGGGTAGGTGGCCAGGGCTTCCTCAAAGAACGCGGCCAGGCGCGGCTGGCGCACAATCAGGTCGGCATCGTAGGGACCGAGCCCCAGGGCGCTTACATAGCGGGTCCGCTTCTGCGCGGGTAGTTCCGGAAGAGACGCGCGGACGCGTTCGACCAGGGCATCATCGACGGCCATCGGCACCAGATCCGGCTCCGGAAAGTACCGGTAGTCCTCGGCCTCTTCCTTCGTCCGGGACGGGAAGGTGATCTGGCGGCGCTCATCCCAGTGCCGCGTCTCCTGCACCACGGACGCGCCTGCGGCCAGTACCTCCGCCTGCCGTGCCGCCTCGAAGGCCAGCGCCCGCTCCACCGCGCGCAGCGAGTTCATGTTCTTCACCTCGGTGCGCGTGCCGAGGGTGCCGTCGGGCGCGCGGAGCGAGACGTTCGCGTCCACGCGCATCGTCCCCTCTTCCATCCGCCCGCTGCTCACGTCCAGGTACTGCAGCAGGGCGCGCAGGGCGACCAGAAACTCGCGCGCCTCCGCCGGGCTGCGCAGGTCCGGCTGAGTGACCACCTCCATCAGCGGCACGCCGGAGCGATTGTAGTCGATCAGGGTGTGCGTGACGATGCCGTCGCGCTCCACGTGGATGAGCTTGCCGGTGTCCTCTTCCAGGTGCACGCGGCGGATGCGCACCGCGCGCGGGGTGCCGTCGACGGTGCACTCCAGCCACCCGTCCATCCCCAGGGGCGGGTGGTCCATGTACTGGTACTGGGAGATCTGATAGTTCTTCGGCAGGTCGGGATAGTAGTAGTTCTTGCGGTGGAACTGGCTGTGCGGCGCCATCTTGCAGCCCAGCGCGACGGCGGTGCGCAGTCCGAGTTCCACCGCCTTCTGGTTGGTCACGGGCAGCGCCCCGGGGAGTCCCAGGCAGACCGGGCAGATCAGGGTGTTGGGCGGCGCGCCAAAGGCCACGGCGCAAGCGCAGAACATCTTGGACGCGGTCCGCAGCTGGACGTGGATCTCCAGCCCGATGACCGTCTCCAGGTTGACCGCTTCTTTCACGACCGGTGTCCTCCCGCCGTCTTCATGCCACACGCGCCCCATCCAATGGGGGCCGGCGGCGGTGCCAGTCGGTGGCCTGTTCATAGGCGGACGCTG
>CAYHPT010000125.1:0-4468 GCA_964358435.1 uncultured bacterium
AACCTGACCAGTCCCAGGCGCCGCCAGTCGAAGAAGTCGTGCGAAACCGCCAGCGCCACGCGGGGCCCCTCGGGTCCATACGCGGTGTATGCCATCACGTAGCAGTCGAGGGGGTCGATGAAAGTGATGCGGGGATCCTCAACTCCGCCGCCGGTCTTGGGATTCTTCTCATAGGGTCGCTCCGGTTCCAGGGCGTACCCTAGCCATTCCACGCCCACCGGGAGGCCGGCGGCGTCGAAACGGACCCGCGCGATCCCGATCCGCGAGTAGTTCCCCGCGGCCACCACGCGCGGAAAGAGATACAGTTCACCGTCGCGGCCACGCGCCACGACAGGGTTCAGTACGCCCCAGACTTCATGTGGAGTCTGGAGATCGGCTCGCATCACAACACCGAGACGCACGTGCGCGAACGGGGAGAGCGGTGAGGCGTCGAGTTGGCGGGGACCAGGGGATGTCAACGGTGTGCGCACCGCGCCCGCCGTCCGGCCGGCGCGGTGCCGAGGGGAGCCGTCAGCCATTGCGTGAGAAGCTACCTCCGCAGCGTGTCGAATCTAGTCTGTCTCCAGCCCCGCCGATCTGATGCCTGTCGCGTCGATTTCTCATATACCCATTTGCCTTGCCGCTGAGGCCAGACGAGGAACGCGGATGCAGAAATCGGTGCAGGAGGTGACCAAAGACGAGGCGTGCCGTCAACGAAGCGGCTTGCCCGGCGGAGGCGGGCGATGTACTGTTAAGGATGCAGCGAACACACTCTAGCGGGGCCGTCGTGTAGCCGCGCTCCGTGCGGATCCTCCGTGGTCCCGGCTCTTTGGGTCTTCCACGTTCAGCCGCAAGTCATGCCCCGAGCCTTGCCCAGCAGAAGGGAGGAGGGGCCGTGCGTCTATCTGCCTACACGAGCCTGCAGACGGCCGGGGTGCCGGTGGCGGTCCTTGGCACCTATCCCCCCCGCGCCTGCGGTATCGCCACCTTCACCCGGCACCTGGCCACCGCGTTGGATGCCGGCGGAGCCATCCGGCCGTGCGTCGTGGCGGTCACCGAGATCCGTTCCGCCGCGTGCCGCGAACTCGATGGACTGGTCGCATTCGAGATCGAACAGGATCGGGAGTCCGACTACGCAGAGGCGGCACGAGTCCTCGGCGGCGCCGGAATCGCGGCAGTCAACATCCAGCACGAGTATGGGATCTTCGGCGGCAGATGGGGCCGCATGTTGCTGACCTTCCTGGGCGATCTCGACGTCCCGGTGGTGACCACCCTGCACACGGTGCTGCCGTCTCCCGACCGGGAGGTCCAGCGGCTCACCCGTGCGATTGCCGATCGCAGTGCCGTGCTGATCGTCATGGCTGCGTCGGCCGTCAGGATCCTGAGAGATGACTACGGTGTCGCGCCCGGGAAGGTCCTGGTCATCCCGCACGGGATCCCCGACGGGCCCTACCTCGATGCTCCGGAGGCAAAGCGGATGGCCGGCTTGAAGGGCAGGACAGTGCTGACCACCTTCGGCCTGATCGGTCCCAGCAAAGGCCTGGAGTACGCGATTCGCGCCCTGCCCCGGATCCTGGCCCACGACCCGAGTACGCTCTACCTGATCGTGGGACAGACCCACCCGGGAGTGATCCGCCAAGAGGGGGAGCGCTACCGCACGCGCCTGCAGGCTCTCGCTGAGGATATGGGTGTGGCACACGCAGTTCGATTCGACAACCGGTATCGGGCGGAGCCCGAGATCCTCACGACCCTCGCGGCGACCGACGTCTACCTGACGCCGTACGTGAACCCCGCGCAGATCACCAGCGGCACGCTGACGTATGCGGTCGGCAGCGGCTGCCCCGTGGTCAGCACTCCCTTCACGTACGCCCAAGAACTCATCACGCCAGACCATGGGCTCCTCGTCCTGTTTCGCGATGCGGACGCGATCGCCGACGCCGTCATCTCGCTGCTTGGCGACCCTGCGCGGCGCGCCGCGATCGCCGCAGCGGGCTGCGGCCTGCGAGGCAGCCTCCGCTGGTCCTCGGTGGCGCGCTCCTACGCCCGGCTCTTCGAGGCGGTGACACACCCTCTCGTCACGCGCGCAGCAGCCAGCAGGCGGATGCTGGGGCCGGTGGCCCGCGCCGGGTAAACGCTCGTCGGTCGGGTGATGCGGTCACAGCGCACTATGCGGGTTGCCATCCTCGGTCCGATCGCCTGGCGCGTCCCGCCCCGCGACTACGGGGGCTGGGAACTTGTTGCGCATAATCACGCGGAGGGTCTCGCCCGCCTTGGGGTGTACGTCACGTTGTTCGCGGCCCGCGACGCGCAGACCAGCACCCGCCTGGCTGGAGTCGTGCCGCGCGCGCTTTCCGAAGACCCGTCCCTGCCGCCCCGCGCCTGGGAGACGCTGCATGCGGCGGCCTGTTTCGAGCACGCCGCCGAGTTTGACGTCATCCACAACCATGCCGGCGCCTACCCTGTCTGCTTCAAACGACTGGTGAACATCCCCGTGGTGACGACGCTGCATGGCTCGGCGGCCGAGGCCGACAGCCGCCTGATCTACGAGCGCTACGCCGAGGGACCCTACGTCTCCGTCACCGACGCCGCGCGCGTCCTCGCCCCAACCCTCCACTACGCGGGCACCGTCTACAACGGCATCGATGTGCACGCGTTCAGCTTCCGCCCGCAACCCAACCGTTACCTCCTCTTCCTGGGACGCCTCTCGCCGGTCAAGGGTGTCCATCTGGCCATCGAGGTCGCCCGCCGGGCGGAACTTCCGCTGATCATCGCAGGCATTGTGCCACCTGAAGACCAGACATATTTCCAGTCTGCGATCGCGCCACATCTGGACGGCGACCGAGTACGCTTCGTCGGGCCGGCTGATCAGGCGAGGAAGAACGCCCTGCTCGGAGGAGCCCTGGCGCTGCTGCACCTGATCCAGTACCATGAGGCTTTCGGCCTCACGGTGATCGAGGCCAACGCCTGCGGGACGCCGGCGGTGGCGACCGCGCGCGGGTCGATCCCCGAACTGGTCCGCAACGGCGAGACCGGATGGATCGTCGGTGGCGTGGATGACGCGGTCGATGCTGTGGCCTCGCTCGGTGAGATCTCACGGGCGCGCTGCCGGGAGTGGGTGGGCTCCCGGTTCACCGTGACGCATATGGCTCGCGGCTACCTCGAGATCTACGACCGCGTGCTCGCCGGGGGGACGGCCGTGATCGCATGAACCTTCCGCCCCTCTCCCTGCATCATCTGCACTGCCTCACCGACGCGACCGGCGTAATCCAGCATGCCCGCCTCTCGATCCCGGACCGTCACTCCGGCTACACCGGCGATGACAACAGCCGGGCGCTGGTGCTGGCCGTCCATATCCAGGCGCTCCGGCCGCGCGCGCCTGCCGACCAGCTGCTGCACACATACCTGGCATTTCTGCGGTCCGTCCAGCGGCCCGACGGCTGGTTCATGAACCTCGCGGGCGACGACCCCGCCAGCCCTGACGATCTCTCCGAGGACTGCTTCGGCCGGTGCGTGTGGGCGTGCGCCGAGGTGGTCCAGTGCGAGACGGCCCCGCCCGCGATTCGCGATACCGGGCGCGCGATGCTGCAGGCGGCCCTCCCGCATGCCTGGCGGCTGCAGACCATTCGCGGGTGCGCCAACGCGCTGCTGGGAGCGGCACTCCTGCCCGACGCGGGCGATGTGACGGCGTACCTGGCGGACAGGCTGGTGGCGGCGTATGGGCGCAGCGCGGACCGAGAGTGGCGCTGGTTCGAACCGATCCTGACGTACGACCTGGGCAGGATGCCGCAGGCCCTGTTTCGGGCGGCGCGGCGCCTCTGCGACGCCAGGTACCATGACGTCGCAGAGGCGACCCTGGCCTTTCTCCTGCAGGTGCAGACGGCCGACGGCGTATTCGCGCCCATCGGCAACAAGGGCTGGTACGCGCGCGGCGGCGAGAGGGCGATCTGGGATCAGCAATCGCTTGAAGCCGGGGCGGTCGCTGAAGCGTGCATCGACGCGTATGCGGTAACCCACCATGCAGGGTACATCGATCTCGCTCGCTGGGCATTCGACTGGTATCTCGGCGGCAACATGCTCCGCATCCCGCTGTACGACCCGGCGACGGGCCGGTGCTTCGACGCCCTCACGCCGGGGAGGCCAAATCTCAACTGCGGCGCCGAATCGCTCCTCAGTTACCTTCTCGCCTACACGGCGCTGCGCGGAGTGGCGCCCGTGCCCCGGCTGCCTCGCGCCGCCGGCGCGGCGTCCCCTTCAAGGGAAGTACGGAGTGAAGTACCACAGGTATTGCCTGGGCGAGGGCACAGGGAAGGTCTGGTGCTTGGTTGAGGCTCCCCACAAGGAGGCTGCCGAGAAGGTGCACCGTGAGTCGCACGGTCTGGTCGCGGATCCACCAGCCAGTCACCACGCGGGTTTCAGCCGTTCAGTTCTACCATCATCGAAATGAATTTCATTGACCTCCGGCTCCGCAGGTGCTAATGTTATTTATGTA
>CAYHPT010000126.1:0-4467 GCA_964358435.1 uncultured bacterium
CGGCTGAACGTCGTCATCTTCCGCGAGAACACCGAGGACATCTACGCCGGGTTGGAGCATCCCAGCGGCTCAGCGGAAGCGAAGCGGCTGATCGACTTCGTGCGCGAGGCCTTCGGCTGGAAGGTGCGCGCGGACGCCGGCGTCGGCTTGAAGTCGATGAGCCCGTTCGGGTCGAAGCGGCTGGTGCGCAAGGCGATCAACTACGCGCTGCAAAAGAACCGCAAGAGCGTGACGCTGGTGCACAAGGGCAACATCATGAAGTTCACCGAGGGCGCCTTCCGCGAGTGGGGCTACCAGGTGGCGCGCGAGGAATTCCCCGACCAGACGATCACCTGGGAGCAGGTGGAAAAGGAGCACGGCGGCAAGGTCCCGCCGGGCAAGATCCTCATGCAGGACACCATCGCGGACGTCACCTTCCAGCACCTCCTGATCCGGCCGGAGAACTTCGACATCATCGCCACCGGCAACCTCAACGGCGACTACCTCTCCGACGCGGCGGCGGCGCAGGTCGGCGGCATCGGCATGGCTCCCGGCGCCAACATCAGCGACTTCCACGCCGTCTTCGAGGCGACGCACGGCACCGCCCCCAAGTACGCCAACCAGGACAAGGTCAACCCCGGGTCGCTGACGCTCTCCGGCGTGATGATGCTGGAGTTCCTGGGGTGGCCGGAGGCGGCGGACCTGATCACACGCGGTCTGGAGCGGACCTTTCTGCAGAAGATCATGACCTACGACCTGGCGCGGCTGACCGCCGGCGCGCGGGAGGTCCGGACCAGCGAGTTCGCCACGGCGATCATCGAGAACATGGTCGGGTAGAGGAGGGATCTGAGGGATGACTCGCCCGAAGGTGTCCATCATCGGCGCCGGGGCCGTGGGCACGGCCACCGCGCACTGGCTGGCGCAGAAGAGTATTGCCGACATCGTCCTTACGGACATCATCGAGGGGCTGCCGGAGGGAAAGGCCCTCGACATCCAGCAGGCGGGGCCGATCGCCGGGTTTGATGTGCGGCTGACCGGAACGTCGCGGGGCTACGAAGACACCGCCGGCTCCGCCGTGATCGTGATCACCGCCGGCATCCCGCGCAAGCCGGGGATGACGCGGGAGCAGTTGATCGACACCAACGCGGGCATCCTCCGCCACGTGATCGACCAGGTGGTGCCGCGCTCCCGCACCGCCGTCTTCATCATCCTGACCAACCCACTGGACGCGATGACCTATCTGGCCTGCAAGGTGGCGGGTCTGCCGCGGGAGCGCATCCTGGGGCAGTCCGGCGCGCTGGACACCACGCGCTTCCGCACCTTCCTGGCCATGGAACTCGGCGTCTCGGTGGGCGACGTGGACGCCATGGTCATCGGCGCACACACCGACAAGGACATGGTGCCGCTGGCCAGCCTGGCCAACGTGCGCGGCATCCCGGTGCGCACGCTGCTCCCGCCGGAGCGCTTGGAGGCCGTGGTCGCCCGCACGCGGCGGGGTGGGGCGGAGATCACCGAGTTGATGAAGCAGAGCGGCTTCACCGCCGCGGGGGCGGCGCTGGTGGAGATGATCGAGGCGGTGCTGCTCGACCGCCGGCGCGTGATTCCCTGCAGCGTCTACCTGGACGGCGAATACGGGCAGCGCGATATCTGCATCGGCGTGCCCGTGATCGTCGGCGCCGGCGGGGTGGAGCGCATCCTCGACGCGCCGCTGACCGACGCCGAGCGGCAGGCCTTCACGGCCTCGGTGGCGGTGGTGCGGGAGATGCTGGCGAGTCTGAAGATCTGAGAGTAGTCTCGTCCGGTCAGGTTTCGAAGGCACAACCAACCGGGGTGAACAAAGATGAAGGTCATCCAAGTCGTGCCGCGCCGAGAGACTGCGACCAAACTGACGACGTTGCTCAACACGACGGAGCGAGAGCTGCGCGGCAGCCGGACCACGTTTGTTCGTCAGCGGGCCGGGAGATGGAAGCACAAGAAATATGGGGGCTGGATTAACTGGACGGGCGCGCGAGGGGGCGTCCTGGTCGCCGAAATCCAGGGCAAGGTCTCGGAGACCGAGTGGCAGCTCCTGCAGGCGTTCGTCGGCTATCTTGATCGTCATCTCGGCGACCACATCGAGAGCATTTCCATCACCTATCGTTGACCACTTTCGTTTCGCCCGGAATGGTCATCGAACGCGTGGTGCTCGAAGGCCGGCACGTGCGGCTGGAGTCCCTCTCCCCCGACCATCACCCCCAGTTGTGTGCGGTCGGTCTGGACGAGGAGCTCTGGCGCTGGACAACCTCCCAGATGCGCACTCCGGAGGAGATGCGGGCATATATCGAGGAGGCGCTGGCCGCGCAGGCCACGGGCACCGCGCTTCCCTTCGCCATCATCGCGAAGGATGCCGCCCGGGCGGTGGGCAGCACACGATACGGCAACATCGAGCGGGCGCACCGCCGCGTGGAGATCGGATGGACCTGGATCGGCCGGCCGTGGCAGCGCACGGCGGTCAACACGGAAGCGAAGTACCTGATGCTGCGCCACGCGTTCGAGACGCTCGGCTGCATCCGCGTCGAGTTGAAGACCGACTCGCTGAACGAGCGCTCTCGCCACGCGATTCTGCGCATCGGGGCCAAAGAAGAAGGGATCTTACGCAATCACATGATCACCGCCAGCGGCCGCATCCGGCACACCGTGTACTACAGCATTATCGCCTCCGAGTGGCCGGCGGTGCAGGCCAGATTCGAGAAGTGGCTCAACCGATGAAGCACGTCCAATGGGTGCTCCTCGCCACCGCGGCCGTGCTGGCCGTGTTGTCTCCGCCCGCGCCCGCCGCGGGACAGCCGGGAGATCCGGCGGCGATAATTGCGGGCGCAGATGCCATCGTCGCAGCTGAAATCGTGGACACCGATTACACGGCGACGGCGAGTGACGGCCCCCTGTACGCCGACGCCAAAATCCTTGGTATGGCGAAGGGTCCGTTCACTCCCGGCGACACCCTGAAGTTCGGCGAGTCGGCTTGGTGCGGGCCGGACTACGAGAGGAAGGACCGGCGGATCCTCTTTCTGCAGCGCGTGACCTCGCGCGAGTACTTCCGCGCGGCCTCGTGGTCCACCGTCTGCCGCCCGGGGGACCGGTTGAACGTCTTCTTCGCGTCGGAGGCGCTCTCTCGCCTCTCGCTCCCCGCCCTACAGACGTTCCTGGGTGAAGTGCAGGCGGTGCGCCGGACCCCGCCGCGGCTGCGGGCCGCGGTGGTGCGGCGGGAGCGGTCGGGCCTGCTGCTGTCGCTCACGCTGACCAACACCGGTACGGCGCCAGTGTGGCTGAATCCCGGGCATCTGACGGTGAACTTCGAAGCGCGGGGTATTCGCCTGTTCCGCAACGTGAGATTCGCGAGGGTGAAGCCCGGCTGGGTTAGTCTGGCGCCGCGGGAGGGCATCAGCGGCACGTTCAAGGTCGCGCCCAGAGAGATCAAGGGCGAAGATCGCATCGTCCTCCAGGTCACCCACAACGGCGCGTATTTCCCGTTCCGGAGTTGGGCCGGCACCGCCTCGGCTTCCGTACGGCTGGGGCCATAAAACCGGGCCGGGCCGTTCCTGCCGGAGCAGGTAGTCAACCGGAGACAACCATGAAACTGCACGAGTATCAGGCCAAAGAGCTCTTCGCCCGCTACGGCATCCCGACGCAGCGTGGCATCGTCATCGCGCGTCCCGCGGAAATCGACGGCCGGGACGTGCGCTATCCCGTGGTCGTGAAGGCGCAGGTGCTGGTCGGCGGGCGGGGCAAGGCCGGCGGGATCAAACTCGCCAAGACGGCGGCGGAGGCGAAGCAGCACGCCCAGGCCATTTTGGGGATGTCCATCAAAGGCGAGGTCGTCCGCCGCCTGCTGGTCGCCGAGGCCGCCGACATCCAGGCCGAGTACTACCTGGCCTTCACCCTGGACCGCCAGGCCCGGCAGATGGTGGCGATCGCCTCCGCCTCCGGCGGCATCGACATCGAAGAGGTGGCGCGCACGACGCCCGAGCGCATTGTCAAGCGGCACGTGGATCCCTCCATCGGCTTTCAATCGTTTCACGCGCGGGAACTCGCTGTCGGCATCGGCCTGCGCGAGAATCACCTCGCCGCCTTTGCCGGCATCGCCGAGAATCTCTGCCGCCTGGCGCTGCAGGAGGAGGCCGAACTCGCCGAGATCAATCCACTCGCGGTGGCGGACGGGAAACTCCTGGCCGTGGATGCCAAGGTGATCCTGGACGACAGCGCCGCCTTCCGCCACCCCGACCGGCCGCCGATGGAGGAGGAGACGGACCTGGAGCGGGCGGCGCGGCAGGCCGACCTCTCCTATGTCGAACTGGACGGGGACCTGGCGATCATCGGCAACGGCGCGGGACTGGTCATGTCCACGCTGGACGTGGTGGCGCAGTTCGGCGGCCGGCCGGCGAACTTCCTGGACGTCGGCGGCGGGGCCACGACGGAGAACATGGCCGCCGCCATGGAGATTGCGCTGCG
>CAYHPT010000127.1:0-4455 GCA_964358435.1 uncultured bacterium
GTCGTGTACATGTTCCATCTATACCATGGCGATGCTGTGCCGCTCAGGACGGCCGCCTGGGCCCTGCAGGGTCTCCGGACCTCTCCGGATGCCTTCGTCCGCCAGGAAACGTTCCGCAGGCAGCGCTGGCGCGTCAGGTGCCGGCTGTGAGTGCGGCGTTGTTTCGCACCAATGCCGATGAAAAATCGCGTCAAGTCGCTTGTTCGTGCGATGTAATCCCACTCGGTCCGGACCGAGTCCCAACCCTAACCACGATCCCCCCGAGGTCGGGCAGTCATCACGTCTTAGCCGTAGGTCGTCTGGCCCGTCCCCAGCCAGTTGCTGACCAGGCACCTGCCGAAGATCTTCGCTCTGTTGGGGTGGCTGAGCAACGCGCGGTTCTCTACTGCGTCGTAGTCGAAGGTACAAACACAATGTATTCGCGGATGTTCTCGAGAGCTATCGTCCCGTGTAGAACGCCCCCTCGATAATCGAAACAAGAGTATGAGATCGGTCATTAGGACGAGTTGCGAGCGACTATTAGCGCAGCCCAAGCCACCTCGATGAGATTTCCGTCAGGATCGCGCAGGTAGATGGACTCCAGCGGGCCAGCGGCGCCCGTGCGGCGCACCGGGCCCTCGACTATGTCCACACCGCAGGCCGTGATGCGGGCGATGACCTCGGCGAGCGGACGGTCGGTGAGCAGGCAGAAGTCCGCCGACCCCGGCGTGGGACGCTGCGCGTGCGGCGCAAACTCCCCTCCCGCCTGGTGCAGGTTGATCTTTTGGCGGCCGAAGTGCAGCGCCCGCCGGCCATCGCCGAAGGTGACGGCCGGCATCCCGAGGACCCGCTCGTAGAACCGGCACGTCGCCTCCACGTCGCGCACGGTGAGGACGAAGTGGTCGATCGCGGTGACCTTCACGGCTGCTGCTCCGGCACCTGCAGGTGGCTGCGCAGGAAGCCGCGCGCCGCATCGCAGAGCATCCGCCGGTCCCGGTCGAGCGTGGCGACGTGCCCCGAACGCGGCAGCCAGAGCAACGTCGCCGGCGCCGCGCCGGCCAGAGCGACGATCCGCGGGCCGCTGTCACGCGGAATCACCCAATCGCGGCGTCCCTGCACGATCAGGAGCGGCATGCGCAGGCGCGGCAGCATCTCGCGCGTCGCCAGCAGGAGGCGGTCCACTTCGCCCGTCAGGCCGACGGGGATGCGGTTGTACGGTGAGAGGTAACTGCGCATCTCCCGCCCTCCCGGGCTGAGGCGAAAGAGCACCGGCAGGTGCGGCAGCAAGCGCGACGCCGCTCGCGACGCCGTGGCCAGCAGCGGCCGCACCCGAATCGGCGCGTTAATGGTCACGACAGCCACCGGCTCCTCCGTCACCGCCAGGTACAGCCCCAGCGCCCCGCCCATGGAGAGCCCGACGATGGCAACGTGCGAACAGCGCCGCCGCAGATCCTGGTAGGCCTCGCGTCCGGAGGCGACCCAGTCCTGCCAGGTCGTCCCCGCCAGATCATCAGGAGAGGTCCCGTGGCCGGCGAGGCGCGCGACGGACACGGTCCAGCCCTCCTCCGCCAGCGCCTCCGCCAGCGGGATCATCTCCAGCGGCGACCCGGAGAACCCGTGGAAGAGCAGGCAGCCCGCCGGCCCGCCGGGGATCAGGCGGCTGGCCGGCTCAAGAGACTCGCGATGGCTGCGAACGGCGGACCTCGGCAAACCCTAGATAATGGCCTGCGACGATCCGGGGTCGAAGAGGTGCATCTTGCGCATGTTGAAGACGACCTCGACCGGCCGGCCCATGCGCGCCTGGCTCTGCGCGTCCACCCGGGCGACGACGGACTGATCGCCCGTGGTCAGGTGGAGGATGATGTCCGAGCCGATCGGTTCGTGCACGTCCACGGTGGCCTGCACCGTCCACTCTTGCGGCGCGTCGCGCCAGAGCGCCCGGTCCTGGATGTCCTCCGGGCGGATGCCGAAGACGACCTCCTGCCCAACGAAAGGCTGCGCCGCTGGCACGAGGTCTGCGGGGACAGGCAGGCGGAAGGGCCCGGTGTCTATCTCGGTGCGGCCGTTCCGCGCCACCAGCCGGCTGCGCAGAAAGTTCATCGCCGGGCTGCCGATGAAGCCGGCGACGAACAGGTTGGCCGGCTTCTCGTAGAGGTTCAGCGGCGCGTCCACCTGCTGCACGATCCCCTCGTGCAGCACCACGATCCGGTCGCCCATGGTCATCGCTTCCACCTGGTCGTGCGTGACGTAGATCGTCGTTGTCTGCAGCCGGGCGTGGAGTTTCTTGATCTCCGCGCGCGTTTCCACGCGCAGTTTGGCGTCGAGGTTGGAGAGCGGCTCGTCCATCAAGAAGACCTGCGGCTCGCGGACGATGGCGCGCCCCAGGGCGACGCGCTGTCGCTGCCCGCCGGAGAGTTGCTTGGGCTTGCGGCCGAGCAGCCCCTCAATACCCAGCATGCCCGCCGCCTCGCGCACCCGCCGGTCGATCTGCGGCTTGGGGTACTTCCGCAGCCGCAGCCCGAAGGCCATGTTGTCGTAAACCGACATGTGGGGATAGAGGGCGTAGTTCTGGAAGACCATGGCGATGTCGCGGTCCTTGGGCGGGACGTCGTTGACCAGGCGGTCCCCAATGTAGATGTTGCCGCCGGTGGCCTCCTCCAATCCCGCGACGAGCCGCAGGGCAGTCGTCTTGCCGCACCCGGAGGGCCCGACCAGCACGGTGAACTGCTTGTCCGGGATCTCCAGTGTCACGTCGTTGACCGCCGTGACGGTGCCGAACTTCTTGGATAGGTGTTCCAGCTGCACCTTGGCCACGTCGCCCGCCACCTCACCCCTGGCTGATCCGGAGCCCGTTGCGCCGCCGTTCCATTATTGAAGCACGCCCCGGCCCGGTACCGCTCATTTCGGCGCGCCGTACTTACATCCCCTCCGCCGGAAGTCGCAGGCGCCGCTTTACCTCGTCGATGGGCGGGACGGGCGTGGGATCGACCCCCCGCAGCAAGGCGACGTAGACGCTGACGAAATCGCCGAAGAGGACCAGCGAAAGCAGGCGCGCCAGGCGGGCAGAACCGCGCGCCATGACGTCGCTGACCGACGCGGCGGACCGGAAGGACACCTCCCGCGTGGCCGCGACCCGGCGGGCGACCTCGGCATCTTCGTCGGGTTCCCGCAGCAGGACGACGGCGAGCCGCGCGGTCGTAGTGCCATCCTCCCAGCCCACAGTCTCGTTGTGGTTCAGTTCGGGGAAGGCGTGCCAGAGTGCGAGCACCTTGCCGTTCTCGTTGAGCTGGCACTTCCACCGGTAGGCTACGGCGGCCAGGTCGGGCGATGACGCGTACACCGCCGGCATGTGGCCGATCAACCGCTCCGCCAGCTGCTTGGCCGGGTTGCGCTCGCGGGGGCTCTGCGGACCCAGGTCGGCGGCCATCGTCCGCAGGACGTCGCGCGCGTCCGCCCACGCGCCGGAGAGTTCTCCCATGTGCGTCAGCCGGCGGAGGGCGTTCACCATCGGCAGGAACAGGTAAGGCAGCGCCGCCCGCGGCGGCATTCCCGGCGGAACCTGAACGAGGGGATCGCCGTGCGCCGTGGCCAGACCGTGCAGGACGCCGCCTGAGGTGATGACGATCGCCGGGGCGCCGGCCTGCTTCGCCGCAGTATAGGCGCGGACGGTCTCCTCGGTGTTGCCCGAGTAGGAGCAGGCAAACACCAACGTCTGCGGCCCGACAAACGCGGGCACGCCGCGGTCCTTGACGACGACCACCGGGACGGGAAAGACCGGTCGCAGCAGCGCCGCCAGCAGGTCCCCGCCTACCCCGGACCCCCCCATGCCCAGGACGACGATGGCCGTGTACTCGCCAGAGGGCGGCAGGCGCAGCCGCAGCGCCGTCTGCCAGGCCGCTTCGCCCATTTCGGGGAAGCGGACGACCAGATCAATCATCCGTTGGGGATCAAGGCGCTCGTAGGTCTGCGGGTCGTCGAGGGGATGCACGAAAGGTATTATAAGGGCATGCTGAGTGGAAGGAACGTGCGCCGGCTGCTCGAACTGCGCGAGCGCATCCGCAACGAGGTGCTCGCGCTCCCTCTGAGCCAGCAGCGGCAGCTATTGCGCCTGATGGAGACGGCTCGCCGGGAGCGCCTTCCCGGACCGCGCGACCCCCTGCGCGAACTGGCGGCCGGCGAGGTGCTGCGGGAGATCAAATGGCTGACCGGCACGCTCGCCCTCGAGGAGGCCGCGGCGGCCGCGCGCGCGCTCGACCGCTTCCGGCGGCTGCCGCGGCACCGCGCCGCGCGGCGATGATTCCGGCGTGAAAATTCTCGTCACCGGGGGCGCGGGCTTCATCGGCTCGCACGTCGTCGACGCCTACGTGGCGGAGGGGCACGACGTCGCTGTCGTGGACACCCTGCGCACGGGGCGTGAGGCCTACGTTCACCCCAGGGCGCGACTCTACCGGGTGGATGTGGCATCTCCAGAACTGG
>CAYHPT010000128.1:0-4448 GCA_964358435.1 uncultured bacterium
GCGGAGGAGCGTAGACCTGCATTTCCTGATCCATGGCGGCGGCGGTTCGCTGAACACAACTATCGTACGGGCTCGCAGGGGAAAGTCAAGAAAACGCCCAAGAGTAATAATACCCTTGACCAGCCTGACCACAAGTCGGTTTCTCGTGCATCCACACGTCCAGTCATCGACGGTCCGTCGTTGCATAGACACGTGTCTGCACCGCAATCAGGGTCCGCTACCAGAGGGTGTGTGAGGGGAGAGGAGGGGGTTTGGTTGCTGAAAGAGCTGCACCTGAACGCCTACGCTAAGGTCAACCTGGCCCTGAACGTGCTGGGACCGCGCGACGACGGCTTTCACGAGATCGAGACCATCCTGCACACGGTCGACCTGCACGATGCGATCACCCTGCGCGAGCGGGAGGACGGGATTGAGGTCCGCACCGACAACCCGGGGGTGCCGGACGACGCCCGGAACCTGGTCGTGCGGGCGGCGCAGGTACTGCGGGAGACCTTTAAGGTGCAGCGCGGCGTGGAGATCGACATTCGCAAGGGCATCCCGGTGGCGTCGGGGCTGGGCGGCGGGAGTTCGGATGCGGCGATCACGCTGCTGGGGTTAGTGCAGATGTGGAAGATCCGGCTAAACGGGCGCGGTCTGCTCTCCCTGGCCGCGTCCCTGGGCTCGGACGTGCCGTTCTTCCTGGAAGGCGGCGCGGCGATCGCGCGCGGCCGGGGCGAGAAGCTGACCTGGCTGCCGCCACTGCCGACCACGTGGGTGGTCCTGGCGCGTCCACGGGTTGAGGTGTCCACCGCGTGGGCCTACCAGCATCTGAATCTGTCGGAGGTACGCAGCCGGCCCGCCACCGCGGGCATGGTCGAAGCAATGCGGGCCGAGGACCTGGCGGGCGTGGGGCGGCTGATGGGGAATGTCTTCGAAGACCTGCTGGTCAAGCACTACTCCGTCGTCGGGGAACTCAAGCGCCGCATTCTGGCGGGCGAGGCCTACGGGGCGACGCTCTCGGGCACGGGGCCCACCGTCTTTGGCCTGATGGCCAACGAAGCCGCGGCCCGCAAGACCGCCGAGGAACTGCGCGCCCTGCCGGACCTCGAGGTGCTGGTCAGCCGAACTTTTGCAGAGGAGCGGTGACCCGGGTGGGCGCCGAGGAACGGTGAAAATCGACGCCCTCCTACTGGCCGGTGGAGGCGACGCCGCCTCCGGCAACAAGGCCTTCATGGACGGGGCCGGGCGGCCGATGGTCTGGTATGTGGCCAAGGCGCTGGCGGAGGCCCCCTCGGTCGGCCGGATCGTGGCGATCGGACCGCCGGAGGACCTGCGCCGGGCCTGCGGCGACCTCCTGGCCGACGTCGTCCCCGAAACCGGGGGCTCCGTTGTCGAGAACCTAGTCTCGGTCCTGGCCGCCCTGCCGGCGGCACCCCGCGTCCTCGCCGCAGCCACGGACATCCCCCTGGCCACGCCAGACGCGGTGGAGGAGTTCGTATCGGCCTGCACGAAAGAGGAGGCCGACTTCTACTATCCCATCGTCCCACAAAGCGTTGTTGAAGACCGGTACCCGGGGGCCCGCAAGACGTTTATCCGGGTGCTGGACGGGTCGTTTACCGGCGGGAGCATATTCATCTTCAACCCCGGCGTCGTACCGCAGGTGCGCGACCTGGTCGAGAAGATGGTGCGGGCCCGCAAAAAGCCGTGGATCATGGCCAGCCTCATCGGCTGGTCCACGGCGATGAAGCTGACGTCCGGGCGCCTCTCGATCAAGGAGGTGGAGGCGAAACTCGGCGAGGTCACCCGCCTGGTGCTGCGGGCGGTGATCATCCGGCGGCCGGAGTTGGCCCTGGACGCCGATCTGGAACATCCGGAAAACCTGGCGATCATCCGGCAGGAATTGCAGAAAACGATCCCGGGGTAGCGTATGGAGACACGTGGGGCGCAGCAGGTCGTGCGAGAGGGGCGGGAGGTCCTGGTGTCGCGAGATGGCCGGCAGCGCCGGGCCAGGCTGCGGCGGGGCGAGCGGATGGTGGTGATGGCCCACCGCCTGCTCACTCACCCCTACCAGTTGTTCCCCCTGTCCACCTTCATGGAATTGCTGGGCGCGGCGAAGTCCACGATCAGCGAGGATTTGGGCTTCCTGCGGCAGGCCTTCGACCGTTTCCATCTGGGCAAGGTGGAGACCCTGGCCGGCGCCGCCGGCGGCGTCCGCTACCTGCCGCAGATGACCCGCGATCAGATCCGCACGCTGGTCGAGGACCTCTGCCGCCGTCTGCGAGACCCCGCACGCGTCCTGCCCGGCGGGTTCTTGCAGGCGACCGACCTGATCTCCAGCCCGCAGCACGCCGTGCCCATCGGCCAGGCGTTCGCGACGCTGCTCGGCGATGTCCGCCCCGACGTCATCCTCACGATGGAAGTGAAAGGCATCCCGCTCGCGCTGGAGACCGCCCGCGCCTTCAACGTCCCCCTGGTAACGATCCGCCGCGGCGGCCGCGTGACGGAAGGCCCCTCGGTCACCGTCAACTACGTCTCGGGATCATCGCGCCTGGTCGGCTCGATGACGCTGCCGCTGCGGGCGATCCAGCCGGGCGCGAAGGCGATCTTCATCGACGACTTCCTGCGCGGCGGCGGCACGGCGCGCGGTGTCGTGGATCTGATGAAGGAATTCCGCGCCGAACTGATCGGGATCGGCGTGCTCATCGAGACCGCGATCCCGAAGGAGAAGATGTCGGAGAAGTACCTGTCGCTGATCGTCTATGAAGGGACCAACGAGCACGGGGAGGTTCTGGTCTACCCCAGCCGGTTCGTCTGAACATCACCGCACACTCATCGCACCTTTCCGCCGCGCATTTCACGCCTGCGAATCGACCCGGGTGGGCAAATAGGACGGCGGGGGGAATCGGGGCGGGATGACGCTTGAGCAGATCAAGCAGGAGCTAGGCGATTTCGTGCCCGGGGTCTGCAAACTCAACCCGGGCGCGATGCCGAATCAGATCGCCCGGGCCGAGACGCTCCTGGGCCTGGTCTTTCCCCAGACTATCCGCGAGGTGCTCAGCCAGTTCAACGGCGGCGTCATCGTGCATGAGCCGCTGCTCGGCGTGCCGCCCGTGGCCACGGCGCTGGACCTGGTGCGCGAGACCCGGCAGGCCCGCACCTACTGGGGGCCGCTGGGGTGGGCGCGCGAGTTCGGCGAAGTCGGCGCCGACGGCGTGGGTAGCCCCTTCGTCCTCCTGCTGGACCGGCGTGACGAGCGGGACGAGTCCCCGGTGGGATTGTTTGATGCCGGGGCAATGCAGATCAGCGAGATTGTCGCCTCCGACTACCTGCACTTCGTCTGGTTCCTCATCCAGGACGTGAAGTGGTACCACGGCCCGGACGGCAAGCCCACCGCCCGTGAGCCCGTCGTCTGGACCCGCGAATCGGTGAAGGTCCGCCCCAGCGCCCTCTCGCCCTGGCGCTTCAACGAGGCCTGGATGATCGCCCACGACCCCGGCCTCGCCCGCTGGCGCTAGCTCTGCCGGCGCCGGCCCGCGCCCGCCGCGTCCTCACGCGTCGAGGGCCTCCGCCGAGCGCGCTCCCGCCCCGAACATGGCCAGGAGGAAGAGCAGAAACACGGCGCTGCTGCTGATGAGCGGCGCGCGAACGTCCATCCCGTAGATCGTCCCCGCCCACAGCGGCCCCACCGTCCGCCCCAGACTGTCGAAGGCCGCCTGCACGCCCATCGCCAATCCGAGCCCCTGCGCCACCTGTTTGGAAAGCAGGGATGTGATCGCCGGCCGGATCAGCGCGAGGCCGATCCCGATGAGCACGACGCAGGCGATCACTACCGGGACGGCGGCGCTCGCGGCGGTCAACGCAAAACCGGCCGCGCCCAGGATCAGGCCCGCCCGGGTGACGCGCACCTCCCCCCAGCGGCGGATGACCGGCCCCACCAGCCCGAACTGAATCACCACGCCCGCCAGCCCGAGCAGCGTGAAGGCCAGCCCCACCTGTGCCGGGTTCCCCTGCAGCCGGTCGATGAAGTAGTACCCGAGCATGCTGAACATGGCCGAGCCGCCGAACGTCGTCCCGAAGGTCAGCCAGAAGAGGATGGCGTAGGGGCTCCGCACCGCCTGCCACAGCGCCTGCCACACCGGCTGCCGCGCCCTGGCCGTCCGCTGCGGCGGTTCGCGCAGCAACAGAAACCCGACCGGCGCCGCGGTCACCCCGAGCGCTCCGGCCGCCAGGAAGGGAACAGCGATGCCCAGCGGCGCCAGCGCGCCGCCGATCGCCGGCCCGAACATAAATCCCAGGGAGAAGACGCCGCCCATGGCGGCCATCGCGGCTCCGCGCTCCTCCGGTTCGGTCAGATCGGCGACCATTGCCTGAGAAGTGGGCAAGGCCGCGCTCGAGAGGAGGCCGCCGGCCACGCGCACGAGCAGCAACGTGGCGTACGACCGGGCCATGGCCATGAGGAAGAAGGTCAC
>CAYHPT010000129.1:0-4420 GCA_964358435.1 uncultured bacterium
TCCAGCTTTTCGAACCTGAATGTCTGGGGCGCCACGCTGACCCTGACGTTCAACCCGAAGTTCCGGCCCTACGCGTCCTATGAATCGGGCACGCGCATCTCGTCTGGCGCAACGTACTCCGCCTCCGAACTTGGGTTCCGGAGCACGTTCGTTGCCAACACCACCTTCCGGTTCCGCTGGCAGAACCGTGCGGAAGCTGGCGTTGCCACGACCGACCGCTACCGGCTCGAGCTGAGCACCAGCTGGTAGCCTCATCTCTCTGCAGAGTCCCCGGGAGTTTCTCCCGGGGACTCTGTGTTTTTCCTGATGAGCCCGCCGGAGGAGATGCCCTTGCCTCGATGGTATAATCGGTCTGACGGCGCGCTCGGCAGGCGCCGCATGCGGAGGGCTCGGGGTTGATCAAAGCTGTGCTGCTCACCGTGCTGCTGGCCACCACCGTGGCCCAGATTTTTCCCTCCTGCGGTGGTCCGGGGAAGACAGTGATCGGGTGGGTGCAGAAGAAGTTGTTCCTGACCCAAAAGCCCGAGCCACACATCATCGTCATCAACTACATCGAGTACGGCGTTCCGTATGAGTTTTGGATTGACGTTGAAGTCGGCGACCTGGTGAAGTTGGAGAACGGGGTCTGGACGATCGTCAAGAAGGGGGGATAGCATGAAGGCGAAGCTTGTTCTTTTTCTGCTCGCCACGGTAGCTTTGCTGTCTCCTCAGCCGCTGCGGGCGCAGGCCCCCCGGCCGGTGGCGGTCGCCGATTTCGTGGACGAATCCCTGGACGGGCGGTTTATCCGGGCGAGACGGCTGAGTGGGGAGCTGCAGCGGCTGCTCGCTCAGCAGGCCGACGGACGTCTGCGGGTGATCGCGGGCGACGAGGTGTGGGCGGCGTTACAGGTCCGGAGCTACACGCCCGATGACCTGGTGTATCCCTCGAAGGCGGCGGAAGTGGCGGCCGCCGTCGGCGCGGAGTGGATCGTCACCGGCCGGTGGACGCGCCTTCGTCTCATCCACCTGCCGGAACCGCGGACCCCACCGGATCTACGGCACGGGAGCCAGGATGGTTGGGCCTACGCCACGCTGCAGGTGCGCGTCCTGGAGACGTCCACCCGCCGCGTCCTTCTCGAACAGGCCTATTCAACCAACGTGTTCGGGCTGGCCACTCCGTTCCTGCTGCAGATCGCCGCGCGAAAGGTTCTCGAGGACGCTGCCGCCGGGATCGCCCGCCTCTAGCGTTTTCGTCGCCCGGTGCCGCTCTCTCCGGGACTCCCCTTGACCGGCCTGCGGCTCGTCAGTCTATAATGAGGCAACGCGTTGTCGCCCCGCCCCCACGGCGGGGCTTCTCGCATCCCGCCTGCCGGAGGGCTCGTGGGCCTGCTGGATGACATCGACGAAATCCTCATCCCGGAAGCCGCCATCCAGGCGCGGATCCGGGAGCTCGGTCGGGCGATCTCCAGCGACTACGAAGGCAAAGACCCCCTCCTCGTCGGCATCCTGATCGGGGCCTTCGTCTTCCTCTCCGATCTCCTGCGCTCCATCAGCATCGCCTGCGGCGTGGACTTTATGGCCACCTCCTCCTACGGCGATGCCACGGAGAGTTCCGGCATCGTGCGCATCTTGAAGGACCTGGACCAGAGCATCGAGGGCCGCCACGTCCTCATCGTGGACGACATCATCGACACCGGCCTGACGATGGACTACCTGCTGGAGACGCTGCGGGCCCGCTACCCGGCGTCGCTGCGCGTCTGCGCGCTCCTCGATAAGGTGCCGCGGCGCCGGCGCGAGGTGCGCATCGACTACCGCGGCTTTGAGATCCCGGACAAGTTCGTCGTGGGCTACGGCCTGGACTACTCCGGCCGCTACCGCAACGTGCCCTTCGTCTGCGTGCTGAAGCCCGAAGTGTACCGGAGTTGACTAACCGGGACCTGACCGGAGAGTTCAGACCCCCCATCGGTCACCGCCGGACCGCCCGCCGGGCGTACGGGTTCGACGAGATCGCGCTGGTCCCGGGGCCCTCCACGATCGATCCGGAGGACGTGGACATCTCCTGGCAGGTGGGCGACCTGGGGTTCGCGCTCCCCTTCCTGGCGGCCGCGATGGACAGCGTCGTGGACGGGCGTATCGCGGCCCTGCTGGGGAACCTGGGCGCGGCCGGCGTCCTCAACCTGGAAGGCATCCAGACCCGCTACGACGATCCCGCTGCGGTACTGGAGACCATCGCGGCGGCGCCCCCCGAAGAGGTCGTCGCCACGCTGCAGGAGATCTACCAGGTCCCCATCCGCGACGCGCTGGTCGGCGCGCGCGTCGCCGCGGTCAAGAACGCCGGCGCCCCCTGCATTGTTTCGGTGACGCCGGCCCGGGCGGCGCGCCTGGTGCCGCTGGCGGAAGAGGCCGGCGCCGCCGCCGTGTTGATCCAATCGACGGTCAGTTCGGACCGGCACCGCAGCCGCCGCGGCGAGGTCCTCTCCCTCCGTGAGCTGGTGGAGCGGTCGAAGGTGCCCGTGATGGTCGGCAACTGCGCCACGTATGCGGGGGCGTTGGACCTGCTGGAGGCGGGCGCGGCGGCGGTCTTCGTCGGGGTCGGCCCCGGCGCGGCCTGCACCAGCCGCCGAGTGCTCGGCGTCGGCGTCCCCCAGGCCACGGCCATCGCGGATGCGGCGGCGGCGCGCGACGAGTACCAGCGCCGCAGCGGGCGGTACGTCCCACTCGTGGCCGACGGGGGCATCGGTGTCGGCGGCGAAGTGGCCAAGGCCATCGCCTGCGGCGCGGACGCGGTCATGCTGGGATCCGCGCTGGCGAAGGCGGAGGAGGCGCCGGGGCGGGGCTATCACTGGGGGATGGCCACGCCGCACGCGGCCCTGCCGCGCGGCACCCGCATCCGTGTCGGTGTCAGCGGCACCCTGGAGCAGATCCTGCTCGGCCCGGCCGTGGTGGATGATGGCTCGCAGAATCTGGCCGGCGCGCTGCGCACGGCGATGGGCCTCTGCGGCGCCGCGGACCTGCGGGCGATGCACGAGGTGGAGATCATCCTGGCCCCGTCCATCGCCACGGAGGGCAAGCGGCTGCAGTTCGCCCAGCAGGTGGGGCAGGGACGCTGAACCACGACGTGGTGGTGGTCCTGGACTTCGGCGCGCAGTACGCGCAGTTGATCGCCCGCCGCGTGCGGGAGAGCCGCGTCAAGAGTCTCATCCTCCCCTTCGACGTCCCGCTGCCGGACCTGCGGCGGCTGGATCCCCAAGGCGTGATTCTCTCCGGCGGGCCGGCCAGCGTCTACGAACCCGGCGCGCCGCACCCCGACCCGGAACTCTTCCGCCTGGGGATTCCGGTCCTCGGCATCTGCTACGGCCTGCAGGCGATGGCGCACCTCCTCGGCGGGGAAACGGCGCCGAGCGGCGCGCGCGAGTACGGACGCACCCGGCTCTTCGTCGACCGGCCGGAACCGCTCTTCGTGGGACTGGAGGACCGCCTCACCTGCTGGATGAGCCACGGGGACGCCGTCATCCAACTGCCGCCGGGATTCGTCGCGCTGGCCCACACCGACGCCGGCACCGTGGCCGCGGCCGGCGACCCCGGGCGGCGTCTGTACGGCCTGCAGTTTCACCCCGAGGTCTCGCACACGCCCTGGGGCGGCGAGGTGCTGCGCGCCTTTCTCTACGCGGTCTGCGGCTGCCGCCCCACCTGGACGATGGCCTCCTTCATCGAGCGGTCGGTGGAGGAGATCCGCACCGCGGTCGGTGATGGACGGGCGATCGTCGCGCTCTCCGGGGGTGTGGATTCCGCGACCGCGGCGGCCCTGGTGCACCGGGCCATTGGCGACCGTCTCACCTGCATCTTCGTGGATCACGGGCTGCTGCGGCAGGAGGAGGGGGCGCAGGTGGTGGCCACCTTCCGCGACACCTTCCGCATCCCGCTCGTGCACGTGGACGCCCGGGAGCGCTTCCTCGGCCGGCTCCACGGGATCACCGATCCCGAGATGAAGCGGCGCGTCATCGGCGAGGAGTTCATCCGGGTCTTTGAAGAGGAGGCGGTGCGGCTGGGGCAGGTGGACGTCCTGGCACAGGGGACGCTCTACCCCGACGTCATCGAGAGCGGCACGCGCACGGCGGCGCGGATCAAGACGCACCACAACGTGGGCGGCCTGCCCGAGCGGATGCGGCTGCGCCTCGTCGAGCCGCTGCGCGAGCTCTTCAAGGACGAGGTGCGCGAGATCGCCCGCCAGTTAGGCCTGCCCGACGCGCTGATCGAGCGCCATCCCTTTCCGGGGCCGGGGCTGGCGGTGCGCGTGGTGGGGGAGGTGCGGCCGGAGCGGCTGGAACGGCTGCGCGCGGCGGACGCGATCGTCTCGGAGGAGGTGCGGGCCGCCGGCCTGCAGCGGGATCTCTGGCAGGCCTTCGCCGTGCTGCTGCCCGTCCCCACCGTCGGCGTCACT
>CAYHPT010000130.1:0-4401 GCA_964358435.1 uncultured bacterium
TTAGCCCCATTGCCCCCGCCCTGGGCGCGGGACTGGGCGCCAGTTTCGGATTCATGCTCCCGATCAGCACCCCCCCCAACGCCCTCATCTACAGTTCCGGGTTGATCCCCACCTGGCAGATGGTGCGGACGGGGATCATCATCGACGCGCTGGGGTTCGTGGTAGTCATGCTCTGGCTGTGGGTGCTGCTACCGCTGTTGGGGCTGGTCTAGACCGACGCGACGCCGGCCGGGGGTTAGATCGAGAAGACGCCTTCCAACTGGTAGAGCTGCAGATTCACCTGCCGGATGCCGGCGACGGCTACCTCCAGCGGCACCGGCACGATCTCATTCCCGTGCAGCCCCATCATCACACCGGACTGGCCGCCGAGGAGGGCGTCGGTGGCCGCGGCCGCCAGACGGCTGGCCAGGATGCGGTCGAAGGCCGTGGGCGCGCCACCCCGCTGGATGTGCCCCAGGACCGTCACCCGCACATCGATCCCCGACAACTCGCTGACCGTCCGGGCGATGGTCACCGCGTCCCCTGCACCTTCGGCGACGACGATGATGGTGTGGGCTTTCTGCATCCGCCGGCGCGTCCGGACCGTTTCGGCCACCGCGGCCAGGTCCCGCGGCACTTCGGGGATCAGGACGACGTCCGCGCCCGTCGCCAGCGCGGCATTAAGCGCCAGCCAGCCGCAGTTGCGCCCCATCGTCTCGACGATGAAGGTCCGCTCGTGCGACTCGGCCGTGTCGCGGATGTGGTCGATCGCCTGGACGACGGTGTTCAGGGCGGTGTCGGCGCCGATGCTCATGTCGGTGCCGCGCAGGTCGTTGTCGATCGTGGAGGGAACGCCCACGACGGGCAGGCTGCGCCGGTGGAGCGCCAACGCCCCGTTCTGGCTGCCGTTGCCGCCGATGACGACGAGGCCCTCCAGATCGGCCCGCCGCAGCGCGGCGGTCGCCCCGGCCTGCCCGGCATCCGTGGCGAAGATCTCGCTGCGGGCGGTCCGCAGGATGGTCCCGCCCTCCTCGATGATCCCGCCCACGGCGGCGGAGTCCATGGCGACGAAGTCGCCGGTCATCAGGCCCTGGTAGCCGTGGCGCACGCCGGTGACTTGAATGCCGCGCGAGAGCGCCAGGCGTACCACCGACCGGATCGCCGCGTTCATGCCCGGGGCGTCGCCGCCGCTGGTGAGGACCGCGATGCGCTTCATCAAGGGACGTTCTAGGAGGACCCCACCCGCACTCCCTCGGCGTACTCCCGGTACCAGGATTCGTCACCTTCCGGCAGGCGAACCTTGTCCCCGCCCCCAAACCGGGGGTGCGTGAACCAGGGCCGCGCCCGCTCCGCCGCGGCATTCGCCCGCAGGAAGTTGTAGACGCCGTCGGCTCCCAGAAAAACCCGCATGGCGTCCCGGTCGGGGTATTTGGCGATGACATCCTTCCAGATGGCCCGGCCGCAGAGGAACCCGCTGGCTCCCGCGTCCACAGCCAGTTCCAGGTTGGCCAGGAATTCCTTGATGTCCACGCCGCCGCTGAGGATGACCCAGGGACGCCGGGAGACCTCGTTGAGTTCGCGGCAGAAGCTTCTGACCTGCGCCATGTCGTAGACTGCCGGTCGCTCCTTGCCGTCGAACGCCCCGGCGCAGGACTCCCGCGCGTACTTCAGGTCGCCGGGGAACTCCAGCTTCAGGATGTCCACCCGGTACTCGTCCTTGGAGAATTCCCGCGCCGCCTCGATCGTGTGCTGCGGGCGCTGGCGCGCAAACTCCGGGGTGTCCGCCGACGGTTCGGCAATAGGATAGGTGACGAGTTCGAGGAGGAAGGGGATATCCTGCCGCACGCCGTCCTCGCCGACGCGCCGCACGAGCTGCTGCTGGTGGGCGCGCACCTCGCTGGAGGCCTCCGGGTTGTAGTAGATCAGCAGCTTCACGGCATTCGCTCCGGCGCGCTTGGCCTTGGCCACCGACCAGCCGTCAATCAGGCGCGACTTGCGCTCGTTGCCGCCGGGACCCGCCCGCTCGTACCCCGTCTCCTCGGTGGCCGCCAAGAGGCCCACGTCGCCGGGGATGACTTTCACGGCCCGCGGGAGCCCGTAGACGGGATCGACGAGAGTGGCGGTGGCGTAGGGGGAGAGGACTTCCGTGATCAGCGTCTTCGTCGCCGCCATGTCGTCATACGTCACCTGGTCGGCCTCGCGCCCCGTGGCCTGGCCCAGGGCCTTGCGCAGCGAGTCCCGCTGGTCAATGGCCAGCATCTTGAACCGGCCGGCGGCATCCGCCAGGCGAACGAGATTCACGAGCTTTCCGCTACTCAGCGCTGTCATCCCTCTGCCTCCCCTGGTCACTGCACCACGGTCGCCAGCTCATAGATCGTCAGGTCAAGCTTGTGCTCCCCGGAGAGGACCTCCGCCAGCGGGACGGCGATGATGCGGTTGCCCTGCATGGCGACCATCGCGCCGAAATGGTCCTGTTTGATCTGCTCAATCGCGGCGACCCCAAAGCGGGTGGCCAGGACGCGGTCGAAGACGGTTGGGGACCCGCCGCGCTGGAGGTGTCCCAGGACGGTGACGCGGGTCTCGTAGCCTGTGCGCGCCTCGATCTGTCGCGAGAGCACGCCCCCGATGCCGCCCAGCCGCACGTGCCCGAACGCGTCCAGCGGGGCCTCCTGGATAATCTGCGTACCGATGTCGGTTGGTTTTGCCCCCTCCGCCACGACGAGGATGCTGAAACTCTTCCCCTGGTTGTGGCGGGCTCTGATCCGCGCGCACACGTCGTCGATGTGGAAGGGCACCTCGGGGACCAGAATGATGTCGGCGCCGCCGGCCAGACCACCGACCGCCGCCACCCACCCCGCGTCGCGCCCCATCACCTCTACCACCATCACGCGGTGGTGCGCCTCCGCGGTCGGATGGAGTTTGTCGCAAGCATCCATCACCACGTTGACCGCGGTGTCAAAGCCGATGGTGTAGTCGGTGCCGGGGATGTCATTGTCCATCGTTTTTGGGATTCCCACCACGCGGACGCCCAGTGCGGACAACTTCTGCGCCACGCTCAGGGTGTCGTCCCCACCGATGGCCACCAGCGCATCGATCTCGCGGGCGCGGAGGCGGTCCAGGATCCGCTGCGGCCCGCCCTCGACCTTGAACGGGTTCGTCCGCGACGTCCCCAGAATGGTGCCGCCCCGATGCAGGATCCCGCGGACATCCTCGGGCGTCAGTTCGACGATATCGTCGTTGAGCAATCCCAGCCAGCCGTTGCGGATGCCGACGATCTCGTACCGCTCCCGCCACCCGGCCCGGGCCACCGCCCTGATCGCCGCATTGAGCCCCGGCGCGTCTCCTCCCCCTGTCAAAACCCCGATCCGCATGCGCGACCCTCCGTCCTCCCTTCACATATTACGCGTGGAATGGAGCGTCCATCGGGTGGAAGGCGTATTCTGGCCTGAGTGGAACGCGCTCCCGGTTCCGCCATGCGGCCAGGGGAGGCCTTCTGGTGCGACCTGGCCCGGACCTGTGCGTGTCCAGGGAAATACACTCTCCGCCTGATAGCGGCCGGCGCGAAGCTTTCCTAAACTTCACTTTGCAGGAGCGCGAGCCTACCGGCGAAGTAGCCGAGTCAAACGCTGCGCACGTGGACGCTGAGAGTTCGTAAAGTGTCCGTCGGGAGTAATCCCGGAGGACGGCTGGCGGACGGTAAGCACCGGCGGTGCGGTCGAAGACGGTGGGAAGCCGGGAAAAGCCCGCGCTCCTGTTTCCCTTTGTGGTCAGCAGTGGCTAGGTCGGCCGGCGCAGGATGGCGCCGATTCCCTCGTGGGCGCGCAGCGCCTGCACCGCGGTTTCATCGACCAGTTCGATCCGCGCCCCGCTGCGCCGCGCCAGCAGCGGCAAGACCTGCGCCCGCGAGATGCGCACCATCGTCCCGCCGCAGGACGGGCAGCGCTCGGCGTTGGTGGTGCTCACAGCGCCGCAGGTGAGGCAGCGGTAGAGCTCGCCGTCCAGGTCGCGGGCGACGACGACGATGTGCGCCTGCCGGAGCTTCAAGGCCTCCACCGTGGCGGCAGTCCCCAGCACGGCGCCGCGCCCCGCGGCGGCGCGCTCGAACAGCGCGGCCACCAGTTCCGCTTCGCGGCGGCGCTCTTCGGCCAGGGCCACGGCCAGGGTGCGCTGCTGGATCTCCGTGCGGTCCGCCCGGGCCGGCAGGTGAACCAGTCCGACGACTTTCTGCCGGGCGACCTCGGGCAGCAGGTCACGCACCGCGTTCGTCGCCTCGTCCGGACCACCGATGATCAGCCGCTCAATGTGCAGGTCGCGCAGCGTGCGCGCGGCCGCTTCCGCCACCCGGGCCCAGAAGCGGCGCACGTGATCCTCCACCCGCGAGTCGAAGGTGTCGCGCTGGGCGCCGCGTCCCGCGCCCATCCC
>CAYHPT010000131.1:0-4339 GCA_964358435.1 uncultured bacterium
GTCGGCGCGGTGGGCGGCTCGCGTGACATGGGTGAGGCCGCCGGCGTGGCGGCCGGCGCCGCGGCGCTCGGGGTGGACATCGAAAGCGACCTGGACACGCTGCTGGCGCGGACGCCCGCGGACGTCCTGGTGGAGTTTGCGCCCGGACAGGGTGCCGTGGCGCACGCCCGCAGCGCCGTGACGCGCGGCGTGCGGCCGGTGATCGGATCTACCGGCCTCTCGGCGCAGGATGTGGAGGAACTGACCACCCGCTGCGAAAGCCGCGGCGTGGGCGGGGTCATCGCGCCGAACTTCGCGCTGGGCGCGGTCCTGATGATGACCTTCAGCCGGCAGGCCGCCCGCCACTTCCCGCACGTGGAAGTCATCGAACTCCACCACGACCGGAAGCGGGACGCGCCTTCCGGTACCGCGGCGAAGACGGCGCAGATGATCGCCGGCGCGCGCGGGGAGGCCCCGCCACCCAAGGTACAGGAGGAGGAGACCGCGCCCGGGGCCCGCGGCGGCACGGTGGACGGCGTGCGGGTGCACAGCGTCCGCCTGCCCGGCCTGGTCGCGCACCAGGAGGTTATCTTCGGCGGCCCCGGCCAGGTGCTGACCATCCGGCACGATTCGTTCAACGAGGAGTCCTTCATGCCCGGCCTGCTACTCGCCGTGCGCCGGGTGATGGAGCTCAAGAGCCTCGTCTACGGGCTGGAGAACCTGCTCGACCAGTAAGCCCAGTCCCAAACTTCACATCCCCGTCCCCAGGCCTCAGAGCGCGTCCCGCAGAACATCTCTGCCCGGGAGGACCGACTGATGCGCATCGAGCGGATCGAGGTCTTCGGCTACGACCTCCACTACGTCCACGGGAACTACGTGATGTCCGGCGGCCGCGTGGTCAGCAGCCTACCGTCGACGGTCGCGCGGGTGGTGACAGACGACGAGATTGAAGGATGGGGCGAGGTCTGCCCGCTGGGCCAGACCTACCTGCCCGCTTTTGCGGAGGGCGCACGCGCGGCGCTGCGTCAACTGGCCCCGGCCCTGATCGGCGCGGACCCGCGGAACCTGGCCGGAGTCAACACCCGCATGGACGGCGTGCTGCTCGGCCACGGGTACGGGAAGAGCCCGCTGGATATCGCCTGCTGGGATCTCCTGGGCAAGGCAACGGGTCAGCCCGTGGCGACCTTGCTCGGCGGCCGGCGGCAGGAGCGGTTCCCGCTGTACATCGCGGTCCCCCTGGGCGGGGCGGAGGAGATGGCCCGCTACGTGCTCGACCGCCGGGCCGAAGGCATCCACCGCTTTCAATTGAAGCTCGGTGGCCGCCCCAGTGACGATGCGGAGCGGGTGCGCCGAGTCGTGGAAGTCACGGACGATGAAGATATCATCATCGCCGACGCAAACGGCGGGTGGCGGGTGCAGGACGCCATCGTCGCCGCCCGGCTGCTCGAAGACTTCCCGCGCGTGTACCTGGAACAGCCCTGCCCGACGCTGGAGGAGTGCGCGCAGGTCCGCCGGGTGACGACACTGCCGATGATCTACGACGAGGTCGTCACGGACGTGCCGTCTTTCCTCGCTGCGGTGAGGCGGGGTGGGGCCGGCGGCATCAACCTGAAGATCAGCCGCGTCGGCGGGCTGACAAAGGCCAGACTCATCCGTGACCTGGCGGAAGCGCTGGGCATCGCCCTGACCATCGAAGACACCTGGGGCGGCGATGTGACCACGGCCGCGATCAGCCACCTGGCCGCCAGCACGCGCCCGGAGCTGCTGTTCACGGTGTCTTTCATGAACGACTGGGTGCAGGAGCATATCGCCGGGGGGCAGCCCCGCTCGCGCGACGGGTTCGGCGCGCCCAACCCCGGCCCCGGGCTGGGCGTGGAGGTGAATGTCGAGTCACTGGGGGAGCCGCTCTTCGTCGCGCGCGAGTCCTGATGCCGGCGCGGCAAGGAGCGGGAACAGGACGCAGCGAATCTGCGGACGTTAAGCGGACGTTAAGATGAAGTGATAGGGGAGCGCGCATCGTGGCTGGGAACGAATTCCGGGTAGCCGTGGTCGGCGCCACCGGCGTGGTCGGGCGGGAGATGGTGCGCGTACTGGTGGCGCGCCGCTTTCCTGTCTCCCGTCTGCGTCTCTTCGCCACGGCCCGGTCGGCGGGTAAACGCATGGCGGTAGGCGGCGAGGAGATCGAAATCGAGGAGACCTCGGCGCCAGGCATGCGCGAACAAGACATCGTCCTCTTCGCCGGCGGGGACGACGCCAGCCGCAACTTCGCCTGGACGGTGGCGGCAGCCGGCGGTGTGGCCGTCGATAACTCCTCCACCTGGCGGATGGATCCGCGGGTGCCGTTGGTTATCCCTGAGGTCAACGGCCACGCCCTGCACGGTCACCAGGGTGTCGTCGCCAACCCGAACTGCACCGCCGCCGTGCTGGTGATGGCTCTCCACCCACTGCACCGGGCGGCGGGCGTCCGCCGGGCGGTCGTCGCCACCTACCAGTCCGTCTCCGGCGGGGGTGCGGACAACATGCGGGCCCTGCTGGAGCAGACGCGGGCGCTGCTTGCGGATCCCGAGGCGGTGAACAGCGGTGACCTCGACCGGATCGAAGCCCTGACTGGGACCCGGAATCCGCTGGCCTTCAACGTCCTGCCGCAGTGGAAGTGGGGAGACGACGGCTACACCGAAGAGGAACTGAAAATCGTCGCCGAGACGCACAAGATCATGGAGGCGGACTTCCCGGTCCTGCCGACGACGGTGCGCGTCCCGGTGCTGGTCGGGCACACCGTGGCCGTGCACGTGGAACTTGGGCGACCGCTGACGCCGGAGGAGGCCCGTCGCATCCTGGCGGCGAGCCCAGGCGTCGAGGTGGTGGACGCCCCGGAGGAGGGGCGATTCCCCACACCGCTGCAGGCGGCCGGGCGCGACCCCGTGTACGTGGGACGGATCCGCCCCGACCCATTCAGTCCGACCGGTCTGCTCTTCGTCGCGGTGGGGGACAACCTGCGTAAAGGGGCGGCGCTGAACGCGGTGCAGATCGCCGAGGCGCTGGTGGAACAACACCTCCTCCCGCGCGTGACGGCCCACTCCTGAACCGAGGCATGCACCCCTGATGCCGATCATCGTCCAGAAATTCGGCGGGGCGCTGCTGGCGACGCCGCAGGGGCGCCGCGAGGCGGCCGCACAGGTCATTGCCACCCGGGACGCCGGGCACCAGGTGGTGGCGGTCGCCTCCGCCATCGGCCGCGAAGGTGACCCTTATGCCACCGACACCCTCATCGGCCTGGCCCTGCAGGTGGACCCCGACGTTTCTCCCCGCACCCTGGACCTGCTGCTCTCCTGCGGTGAGATCATCTCCACGGCGCTCCTGGCGCACACGCTGGAACGGGCGGGCGCGCCGGCGGTGGCCCTCACCGGCTCACAGGCGGGCGTCCGCACCAGCGGGGAGTTCGGCGAGGCCCGCATCCTGCACATCGACCCGACGGTGATCCGACGCCATCTCGCCGCCGGGAGCATCACCGTCGTCGCCGGGTTCCAGGGGGTGACGGATGAGGGGGAGGTGACCACCCTGGGGCGCGGCGGCAGCGACACCACCGCGGTCGCCCTGGGCGCGGCGCTGGGTGCGGAGCTGGTGGAGATCTACAAAGACGTGGAAGGAGTCATGACCGCGGACCCCAAAGTTGTGCCTAACGGCCGCGTCATCACGCAGATCTCCTACGACGAGGTCTCGCAGATGGCGGCGATGGGCGCCAAGGTCATCCACCCGCGGGCCGCGGACATCGGCCGCGAACACAGCGTGCGGGTGGTGATCAAGCGGCTGGGCTCCCGGATCGGAGGCACGCTCCTGGTGCGCGGACAGGAACTGGGCATTCCCATCAGCGACGGCCGCCCGGTAATCGCGCTGGCCCACCTGCCCGACGTGGTGCAGTTGAAGCTGCACCGCAAGAGCGGCGAGTCCCTCGATCACCCCCTGCGGGCGCTGCAGCGGCTGGCGTCGGAGGGGATCAGCATCGACCTGATCACCCTGATGCCCGACATGCTGGCCTTCACGGTGAAGGAGGACGCCTACCAGCGCGCCGCCCGCCTGCTGCGGGACGAGGGCTATGAGGTCTCGATCACCCGGCCCTGTGCCAAGATCTCCATCATCGGCGCGGGGATGCGGGGGGTGCCGGGCGTGATGGCCCGGGTGCTGCGGGCCTTGCAGCGGGCGGAAGCGGGGGTGCTGCAGACCGCCGACTCGCACACGACGATCTCCTGCCTGGTGCCCCGCGCGCACATGGAGCGGGCGCTGCAGGCGCTGCACGACGAGTTTGCCCTGGGAGAACAGGTGGCCTCCGAACAGGAGGCGCCCGGGTAGCGCAGGGCGGGGA
>CAYHPT010000132.1:0-4337 GCA_964358435.1 uncultured bacterium
ATTGGGGCGCCGCGAGTACGGTGGTCGAACTGCTGAAAGGCATCTCGACGACGCTCGAGCCGGAACGCCGGGCGCGCATCTACACGGACCTGTCGGGGGAACTCTTCACCGTCACCTGGGAAACGGAGTGGCCCAGCCTGGCCGCCTACGAGGCGGCCTTCGAAGAGACGCGCAAGAGCGACGAGTACCGCGAGTTGATGACCGAGATCGTCGATCTCGTTGAGACCGGAGGGCGGGAGTACCTCCTGCAGCGCTGGCCGGAAGGCTAACGCGGCCGCCTACACTACAGACCTGGAGCTGAGTCCGCCGTGCCCATCCGGTTAAACCGCGCCCGCTTTGAGCGGCTGGTCGAGGAAGCCCTGGCCAGCATCCCCGAACCGCTGCGCCAGCGCATGGATAACGTGGAGATCGTGCTGGAGACCTGGCCCACGGAGGAGCACCGGGAAGCCGCAGGGCTGGAGCCGGACGACTGGCTCTACGGCCTCTACGAAGGAACGCCGCTGATCGAACGAGGCATCACCGCCGATCCGCTCCTGCCGGACAAGATCACCATCTTCCAGGGGCCGCTGCAGGAGGTCTGCGGGTCTGAGGAAGAGATCCGCCAGGAGGTCCGCACGACCGTCATCCACGAGATCGCCCATCACTTCGGCATCGACGAGAGCCGCCTCGCCGAACTGGGGTACGACTGAATGGCCCTGCTCGCCGATCTCGTCGCCAACCTCTTTCGGCTGCTGCGGAACCTCCTCGCCGTCCTGGGAGCGCCGCCGGACTACGTCGTGCTGGATGTCGCCGGCGCCTACCCGGAGCGCCGTGCGCCCCGCCCGCGCTTCCTCCCCCTCCGCGGGGCGCTGCCGTTCCTGCAGCCGCCGTCCCAGGAGAGTCTCGAGGAACTGCGCGGGGTGCTTGCCCGGGTGGCCGCCGCGCCGCACGTGCGGGGCGTCGTGGTACGCATCGGCGAGTTGACCGGCGGCCTGGCCACGGTGCAGGGCCTGCGGGATGCCTTGCTGGCGCTGCGCCGGCGGGGGAAGCGTGTCGTCGCCTACCTGACGACGATTACGTCGCCGCAGTACTACCTGGCCGCGGCCGCGGACGAGATCCTGCTGCCCGAGAGCGCGGTGGTCGGTCTCACCGGTCTGCGCACGGAGGTCACGTTCCTGCGCGAAGCCTTTGATCGGCTGGGCATCGCCCCGGAGTTCGACCGGATCGCCGAGTACAAGACGGCCGCCGATCGCTTCCTGCGGCGCAGCATGTCGCCGGAGCACCGGGAGATGGTAGACGCGATCCTGGATTCGCAGTTGGACCAGATCATCGAGGACATCGCCGCGTCCCGCCGCCTGGAACGCGAGGTCGTGCGCACGGCCATCGACCGGGCGCCGTTCTCGGCCGCCGAGGCGCTGGCCATGGGTCTGGTCGACGGCGTACTGTTCGAGGACGAGTTGCCCCGCCGGCTCGGTTCTCCCGAGCGTGAGGCCGTCTTGCAGCCGGGGCCTCAGGCGCGGCGGCGCCTCCCGGCGCCCTACCGTTGGCCCTCGCTGCAGGACGCCGTCGCCGTGGTCACGCTGCGCGGCACCATCGTGTCCGGCGAGAGCCGCGAGTTCCCCGTGCCGCTGCCGCTGTTCGGTCGGCAGACGGCGGGGTCGAGCACGCTCGCCCGCGCTTTTCGCGCCGTGGAGCGGGCGCCGCGGGTGCGTGCCGTGGTGTTCTCCGTTGATTCAGGCGGCGGGTCGGCCCTGGCGTCGGACCTCATCTGGCGAGAAGTGGAACGGGTGAAGCGCCGCAAACCGGTGGTCGCCTTCATGGGCGATGTGGCCGGCTCGGGCGGGTACTACGTCGCCTGCGGCGCGAACCGGATCATCGCGCAGCCCGGCACCATCACCGGATCCATCGGCGTGGTCAGCGGGAAACTTGTCGTCGCCGACCTGGTCGAGCGCCACGGGTTGCACCGCGAGATCCTCAGCCGCGGTGCGGCGGCGACCATCGACTCGCCCTTCGTCCGCTACGGCGAGACGGAATGGGCGCGCGTCCGCCAGGAGATGCAGCAGATCTACGAACGGTTCATCGGCCGGGTCTCCCAGGGGCGGTCGCGTCCGGCCGCGGAGATCGAGGCGATCGCGCGCGGCCGGGTGTGGACCGGTCGGCAGGCGCTGCCGCGGGGCCTGGTTGATGAACTTGGGGACTTCACCGTGGCCGTGCAGCGGGCGAGGGAACTGGCCGGTATCCCCTCCGGCCGCGAGGTCAACGTGGTCACCGTGCGTCCACCGCGCGTGGCGCCGGCGCCGGCCTTCCGCGGCACGGTGGACGAGATGCTGGCCGGGCTGCGCCAGGTGATGGCCCTGGCCGCGGAGCGTGTGCTGCTGCTGATGGAGGCCCCGTGACCGGCGTCTCCGGTCGCGCGGTCGCCCCCCCAGTGCGCAGCAGTCTGCGCGTCCGCATCCTGCGCAGCGGCAGCGCCGGGAACGCCATCCTGCTGGAGGCGGCCGGAACGCGGCTGCTCATCGACGCAGGGATTCCGCTGGTCGTGATTGCGCGCGAACTGGCGCAGCTTGATCTGGAGGCATCCGACCTCAGCGCCGTCCTGCTGACCCACGAACACGACGACCACGCGCGCAGCGCCGGCGCGATCAGCCGCGCCGCGGGGATTCCCGTCCTGGCCAACGAACGCACGCTGCAGCAGGCGGCGAATTTCCTCGGCGCCGCCGCCACGGAGCGCTTCACCACCGGGACCGCGTTCCAAGTGGGCCCCTTCACGGTCGAGCCGTTTCTCATCCCCCACGACGCGGTCGAACCGGTCGGCTTCACCCTCCGTGTGGACGGCCTGCAGGTGGTGGTGGCCTACGACCTGGGTGACGTGGACGGCGCGCTGCGCGAGCGCCTGCCCGCGGCGGACGTGATCCTGCTCGAGGCCAACTACGACCCGCGGCTGCTCGGCGTCAGCGGCTATCCCTGGTTTCTGAAGAACCGCATCCTCAGCTCCACCGGGCATCTCTCCAACGAGAGCGCGGCAGGGGCCGCGGTCTGGGCGGCGCGGGGCGGGAAGGCGCAGACGATGTACCTCCTCCACCTCAGTGAGGTGAACAACCTCCCGCCGCTGGCGCGGGACGTAGTGCGCTGGGCGCTGGCGCGAGAGGGCGTCGGGACGACGCGCGTGCAGGCGGTCCGGTCGAATGCTGCCGGTCCGCTGTGGGAAGCTGTCCTCGCGGATGCGTCCACTCCCTGAGGCCTTCTTCCTGAACGGCGACACCGCCGCGCTGCGCCGGGCCGCCGCGCGATGCCTGGAGGCGGCGCTGCAGGCCGCGGATCCGCGGGTTGCGGTACGCCGCGCCGTGGCGCTCGACGGCCACCGGCTCACCGTCTCCGGGGACGCGTACGACCTGAGTCGCTTCGCCGCCATCTTTGTGGTCGGCGGGGGTAAAGCGGGCGCGGCGATGGCGGCGGCGCTGGAGGAGATCCTGGGTGACCGGATCAGCGCCGGCGTCGTCAGCGTCAAGTACGGACATAAAGTGGCGACGTCGCGCGTGCGGGTTGTCGAAGCGGGGCACCCGCTGCCCGATGCCGCCGGCGTGGTCGCCGCGGAAGAGGTCCGGGCGCTGGCGCGGCGGGCCGGGGAGCGCGATCTCGTCTTAGTCATGATCTCCGGAGGCGGCTCCGCGCTGCTGACCGCGCCCGCGGCAGGGATTACCCTGGAAGACAAACTCGCCGTCACCCGCCGACTGCTCGACGCCGGCGCGCCGATCGGCGAACTAAACACGGTACGCAAACATCTCTCGCGGATCAAGGGCGGGCACCTCGCCCGCGCTCTGGCCCCGGCGCGCTCCGTCACTCTGGTGCTCTCCGACGTCTTGGGGAATCCACTTGATGTGATCGCTTCCGGCCCAACGGTGCCCGATCCCACGACCTGCGGCGATGCCCTGGACGTCCTGCGGCGGCGCGCGCTCCTCGAGGCCGTGCCCGCCGCCGCGGCGGCGCATCTGCAGGCGGGCGCCGGTGGCCGCCTCCCCGAGACGCCCAAGCCGGGGGATCCCGTCTTCGACTTCACGCGCACCGTGATCATTGGGGACATCCGGCAGGCCCTCCGCGCGGCGGACGCGGGGGCGCGCGCGCAGGGGTTGACCACCGTACTGCTGTCGGAGGCCGTGGAGGGAGAGGCGCGCGACGTCGGCGCGGCCCTGGGCCGCACGGCGAAAGCAGCGCGCGAGGGGCGCTACGGCCCGCGCCCCGTCTGCCTACTCCAGGGAGGCGAGACGACCGTGACCGTGCGCGGTCCGGGCAAGGGCGGCCGGAATCAAGAGGTGGCACTCGGTGCCGCGCTCGAGATCGCCGGCCTCCCCAACATACTG
>CAYHPT010000133.1:0-4334 GCA_964358435.1 uncultured bacterium
CACCCCCCGTTGCGGCCTTGAGAGGGCCGCGTCCTGGTCCCCTAGACGATGGGGCCGCGGAGACGTCTCATTATAGGCCGCCGCGGCGCGCCCGGTCTAGCGTTCGGGCCGCCGCGCCGCGCGGGCCGTCACCGGGACCCAGTGTATCATGGGGCCATGACGTCACGCAGGGCGCGCCGCCGGGCGCTGGGACCGCTGCTGGTCGCCGGCGCGGGAGCACTCTGGGGCACCATCGGCATCGCGGCGAAGGGCGCCTTCCGCTACGGCATCTCCCCCAGCGACGTCGCGCTGTGGCGCGCCGGCGGCGCGTTCCTCCTGCTGCTGGCCGTGGCCCTCCTGGCCCGCCGGGACGCCTTCCGCATCGCCCCGCGCGACCTGCCGCTCTTCGCCGGGTACGGGTTGATCGGCGTGGCGGTCTTCATGACGGTCTACCTCACCGCCATCCGCCTCTCCACGGTGGCCGCCGCGGCGATGCTGCTCTACACGGCCCCGGCGTGGGTGACCCTGCTGGCCCGGCTCTTCTTTCACGAACCGCTGAGCCGGCAAAAGGTCGCCGCGGTCCTGCTCACCGTCACGGGCAGCGCGCTGGTCGTTCGCGCCTATGATCCGGCGGCGCTGCGCCTGAACCTGGCCGGCATCCTCGCCGGGCTGGCCGCCGGCCTGACCTACGCCCTCTACAGCATCTTCGGTAAGCACGCGCTGCGCCGCTACGATCCCTTCACCACGGTCCTGTTCGCGCTGGGATGCGGCACGGGATTTTTGCTGCTGGCACTGCGCCGCTGGCCGGCCCTGCCGTCGGCCGCGGCGCTGCCGGTCGTCCTCTACTTGGTCCTGGTGCCGACCGTCTTTGCCTACCTTTTATACACGGGCGGCCTGCGCATGATGGAGGCGGGACGGGCGAGCATCGTGGCCACGGTGGAGCCGGTGGTGGCCGCCGTGCTGGGCTTCCTGTTGCTCGGCGAGTTACTCGACGGATGGCAGTGGATCGGCGGGGCGCTCGTCCTGACGGGCGTCGTCCTGAGCCAGTGGTTGTAACGACGACGCCGTCAGTTCGTTGAACCTTTCTCCCGTCCCGCCAGCACCAGGGCGGCGGCGACGGCGCCCACTCCCGCGCAGATCATCCAGAACCCGGCGGGGCTCCAGGAAAACAGGCGCGTCCCCAGGACGGGGCCGAGAATGAAGGCCAGGCCCCAGGTCATCCCCCAGGTCCCCTGATAGCGGCCGCGCAGGTGCTCCGGCGCGATGTTCGCCACGTAGGCGGAGGAGACCGGCGCGCCGATGATCTCGCCGAGGGTCCAGATCAACACCGTCAGGGTGAGCAGCGGAAACGTGTGCGCCAGGGCGGTCAGGCCGAAGCCTGCGCCGATGAGCAGCATGCCCGCCGCGATCACCGGCCGGGGTGGCAGGCGCTGCGTGATGCTCGTCAGCGGCAGTTCCAGGAAGACGATGATCAACCCGTTGAGCGAGACCAGCGCGCCGTAGGCCGCGTTGCTCAGACCGCTCTGCCGCACGTGCAGCGCAAAGGTCGAGGTGGACTGGAAGTAGACGAAGGCGATGGCGACGGAGGCGGCTAGGAAGCGGAGGAAGGCGCTATCCGCCAGGATCGCCCGCACCGACTCGCCGCGGCGTTCCTGCGCGGCGCGGCGGCGCGTCCCCTCGGGGAGGGCCACCAGGGCGACGACCCCGAAGACCGCCGATGTCAGCGCGTCGCCGAGGAAGAGCCAGAAGAAGGAGCGGTCGGCCAGGAACCCGGCCGCGGCCGGACCGAAGGCGAATCCCGCGTTGATAGCCAGGCGGTACAGGGCGAAGACGGTGACGCGCTGCTGTGGCGGCACCAGGTCGGCGAGCAGTGCGCCGCTTGCCGGACGGTACATCTCCGCGGTCAAGCCGGCCAGTCCCGTCAGCAGCGTGATCAGGGCCAGGTGGCGCGCCTGCGAGAGGAGCATCAGGGTGGCGGCGGCCGAGAACATGGAGAGGGCGATCGCCGTGCGCCGCCCCAGACGGTCCGCCAGGTGGCCGCCGACCGCGGAGGCCGCCAGGCTGCCCAATCCGTAGGCACCCACCACGGTCCCCGCTGCGGTCGCAGAATACCCTTGCCGGATGAGATACAGGATGAGAAACGGAATGACGAAACTGCCAAACCGGTTGATGAAGGTGCCGGCAAAGAGAGCCCAGGCGGCCGGGGGCAGGCCGCGCAGCGTCTGCCGCAGGCTCGTGGGCGCGGACAACTACCTCGCCCGGCGCACCGCGGCCTCGTGCGCCCGGGCTTCGATCTGATCGTCGAGCGGCGCCAGCTCTACCTCGCCGTGGCGGCGGCGCAGCGCCAGCATCGTCAGGCGGTCGGCGAACCAGGGATTCTTCGGCAGCAGCGGCCCATGGAGGTAGGTGCCGTACGCGTTTTTGTATACCGCGCCTTCGGTGCGGTCCTCGCCGTTGTTGCCGCACCCCGCCACCACCTGCCCCAGCGGGTGGGCCGCGGGCCCCAGGACGGTCCGCCCGCCGTGATTCTCAAACCCGACGAGGGTGGGCGGGGCGCCGGCCGGCGGTGGATCCCAGCGGATGACAATGTTGCCGATCAGGCGCGGGCGGCGCTTCCCCGGGTGTTGCGTCGCCAGGTCGAAGAGGCCGATCCCGGGCAGGTCTTCTCCCTCCGCCGGCCGGTAGTAATGGCCCATCAGTTGATAGCCGCCGCAGACCGCCAGCAGCGTCGCTCCTTCTTCTACAGCCTCGCGCAGCGCCGCCCCTTTGCCCTGCTGCAGGTCGCCCGCCGCCAGCACCTGCTGCCGGTCCTCACCGCCACCGATGAAGAAGAGATCGAACTCCGCCGCACGCAGCGGTGTGCCCACGGGGACCGCGGTGACCTCGACTCCCATCCCGCGCCACCGCGCCCGCTGCACCAGTGTGGCGATGTTGCCGCGGTCGCCGTACAGATTCAGCAGATCGGGATAGAGATGGCAGATCCGCAGGTCGAGGGTCACTCAATCCTCCCAGAAGGCGCGCACGTACCCGCGCCGCGCCAGGAGGGCGCGGATGCGCAGCATCGCCGTGTAGGTGGGCAGCACGTACAGCGGTTCGTCCAGCCCGAGCATTTCCACGCCGCGGCGGATGGCCCGCTCCTCGTCCGGCTCGAGGGTGATCGCCTCCTCCGGCAGACCCGCGTACTTCAACCGCACCGCCATGTCGTGCGCCCGGATCCCGGTGACGACGGCGGCGCGGCAGTGCCCGCGCAGCATCTCGAAGTCCACGTCCCATAACCAGGAGACATCCCGCCCGTCGGCGGTCCGGTCATTGATCGCCATGACGGCGACGATGGGGCGCGCGCCCGACAGGACCGTGCGGAGCACTTCGTTGAACCCAGCAGGGTTCTTCGCCAGCAGCATGTAGACATGATGCCCATCGATCGTGATCCGCTCACCGCGACCGAAGACCGGGATGAAGTCGCGCACCACTGCGGGGATCAATTCTAAAGTAATGCCCAGCGTCAGAGCTGCTGTTGATGCCGCCAGAATATTGTAGACGTTGTAAAGACCCGGCAGCCTGGTGGACACATCGGCGCGACCCTCCGGAGTCGAAAGCGTCGAGATAGACCCGGCGATACCGCGAAGCCTCACGTTCTGAGCAGCAACGCGCAGTGGCGGGCGGGCGGTGGTGCAGCGGTCGCAGCGGTACTCGCCCAGGTGGCCGAGGTAGACCGCACTGTAGCGGTACGGGATGCCGCAACGGTAGCAGTACCGCCCATCCGCGGCGTGTTCCAGCATCTCGCCGCGGCGGACTCCGGGATCGGCGATGCCGAAGGTGCGCGCCCCAGGATAGTCTCTGGCCACATCGGCGACCAGCGGATCGTCGGCGTTGTAGATGACCACCGCGTCCTTCCCCAGACGCCGCAACGCGTCCCGCCAGCGGTCCGCCACCAGGTCGATCTCGCCGTAGCGGTCGAGTTGATCGCGGAAGAGGTTCCCCAGGACGACGGCGCGGGGCCGCAGGGGCTCGACGACGAGCGGCAGCGTGGCCTCGTCCACTTCGAAGACACCGACATGCCCACGCACCTGCCCGCCGAGCGTGCTGTGCGCCAGCAGCGCCGCCGCGATGCCCGCCGGCAGATTCGCCCCCGCGCGGTTGTGGATCGAGCGCCACCCCGCGCGGCTAAGCATGCCGGTGAGCAGCCGCGCGGTGGTCGTCTTCCCGTTGGTGCCGGTGATGAGGACGCTGCCGTGCGCGAGGCGCCGGCCCAGCCGCGCCAGCAGGTCGGGGACGACCGCGGACGCGACACGCCCGGGCATGGTCGTGGCGCCGCCGGCGCCGAGGGCCCGGATCAATGCGGCGGAGAGGCGGCC
>CAYHPT010000134.1:0-4319 GCA_964358435.1 uncultured bacterium
GCCTCGGCGACGTTAAACACTCGCACCGCCTGCAACTGCCGGATACCCGCGGAGAGGTCCGCCGCGATGAACCGCATCACGCCGATCGTCACGACGGTGACGAGCCCCATCACCAGGAGGATGTAGATCATCACCGCGCCGCGCTGCCCGCCGCGGCCCGGCCGGGTGCGCTGCTGGACGGCGGGGACCCTAGATGTTTTCGTTCGGGTTTTTCCAGTCATTGGCGTTCGGCTCGGGATTGCGCAGCATCACGTCCCGCGTCCAGGTCTGGGTTTGCAGTCCGGACCGACCCTGCGACCCCTGCACGTTGAGGGTGATGCGCACGAGCCGGATGCGGCGGATCTCGCTGGCACTGGTCAGATCCGTGATGCGCAGCCCGGAACTGGAGAAGTAGTCGAACTGAAAATTTGTCACCGCGATGCGGGGGTCCGAGAGGGGCGTCGTCGTCGCTCCGGCCCCGGTGGTGCAAAGCTGCTGATACTCCAGCACGACCGGGTTCCCGGTCACGGGATCCGGCCCCAGGAGATAGCCGATGGTGATGACCTCGTTCCCGGCCACGGTGTCACTGTTCAAGATCTCGCCGCTGGCATAGAACGCGCTGGCGGTGGGGCGCAGGGCCGCCTCCTGGGCGACGACCATGTCTTTGCAGCGCAGCTCGGGCTGATCCCCGGGCTTCAGGTTCAGCCCGGCGTTCCGCAGCCGTTCGGACATCCACTCCAGCGTCTGCCGCGCCGTCTCCGTGTCCGCCGACCGCACGGCGATAATGAGCTTGCTGCGCACAGCCACTCCGACCAGCGTGGAGAGCGACCCGGCCAAGGCGGCCATCAGCCCGATGACCACCAACAGCTCCAGGAGTGTCACCCCTGACTCCCCCGGGTGCCGGTCCCGGATGCGCGCCGCAGGGGTGGGGCCGGGGATCCCGTGAGGTGCGCCCCTACGGCGTGCTGAAATTGGCCACATAGGTGCTCAGGATCGTGTAGGGCGGCGAGGTCAGGGTCTCATACAGCGTGACGGTTAACTTGCGGAGCGGGGGGCTGGCCACGTCCTCCGCCTGAATCACCGCGCGGGCGAATCCGGCCGGAATACGCGGCTCGGTGAGTTCACCGTAGGTCGTGTAGCCGCTTGTCTGGGTGAGGGTGCGCGTCCCGGCGGCGACATCATCGGCGAGGAACGAGTAGCCTTGCACGCGCAGAAAATCCAGCTCCGCCTGAACCCAGGCGGCCGCCTCCGCGCGTAACTTGCCCCGGCGCGCTTCGGTCATCCCGTAGAGCAGCCCGCCCAGGACCGTGGTCAGCATCAGCGCGAGCACAGTCGCCGAAACGACCAACTCCACAAGTGTGAAGCCGCCCTCCCCGCGGAGGATTCGCCCGCGGCCCAGCCTACGGCTCACTGAAGGACACCCGCCCCGTCCTCGCTTCGATGCGAACCGTGTAGGTGCGTCCCGTGGAGAGGCTGCTGACCGTAATCGTCCCTCCGGCGAGCGGGACGCCACGGCGGTCGAAGGAGCAGGCGCTCGCCGGGCAGGTCGTGTCCGTGGAGATGTCGGCCGGCAGCGTCGCCTGGCGGAGCGTCCCGCCGCTGAGGGCACCGATGGTGTAGACATGCTCCGCGATGGTCACGGTCACCAACGTGCGGCGGGTGAGGGCAGCCTGCCGGGCAGCGGCGATGTCGTACGTCATCGTCCGCACCCAGCCATCGATCTGCTCGCGGGCCAGGGCCAGCCGCATCCCGGACGTGCTCATCCCCAGGACGAGCCCCAGGATGGACACGGCAATCATGCTCTCCAGGACAGACGACCCCGACTGGTTGAGGGCAGAGCGCAACCCCCAACGCCAGAGAGCGGTGCGGCGCGGGCTGGGCGTGTACATGAGCGCTGGGACCTTCCTCACGGTTATGCCCGTCGCCCTTGGCCTTCAGTCGTCGCGGCTGTCCGGCCAGACGGGCCACGGGGGCGTGAACCGGGTGGCAGTCCACGCCCCCGTGCGGTGCGGGGGGGCCGGGGTACAGCTAGACCAGCGCGGCGGCGAGCTGACTGTTCCGCTTCATCTCCAGGCGGATGCGACCCAGGTTGCAGCGGGCATTGCCCACCACGACCAGCAGCGCGTCCGGGCCGGCGGGGCCCACGGCCACGGGACCCTCCTCAAACTCCATGAGCAGGCCGCGGATCATGCCGCGCACCATCTCGGTGCCCATCGCCTCCGCCGCCGCCATGTTGCTGGCCACAATGGCGGCTACGCCCTCGAGGTCCACGTCCTCCGTGGAGATGCCCTCGATGACGAAGCCGTCGCGGCCGACGACGAGCACCGCCAGCACGCCCTCGACCTTGGCCAGTTCCGCCAGCACGTCTTTGATCTGCGACATCGTTCCCATCCCCCCGTTTTAGATCGACGGGCTGAGGAGCGCGCGCAGCTTGCCGAGCGAGCTCGCCAGCACCCGCGAGACGTGTTTTTGTGAGATGCCGATGCGTTTGGCTGCTTCCATCTGTGTCAGGTCGGTGAAGAAGAGGTAGTAGAGGACGCGTCGCTGCAGCGGATTGAGTTTCTCCATCGCCTCGGAGAGGACGATTTGGTCCTCCAGCGGGAGGTGGAAGGACGCCAGTGACTTGTGCCGGGTGCGGTCGCGGTCGACGCGCAGTTCGCCGGTTTCCTCATCCGCCTCCAGAGAGATGGTGCGCAGGACCTCGCGCGTCTTCAGGACCTCCAGGAGGCCTTCCTCTTCCAAGTTCAGTTCGGCGGCCAGCTGCTCCACGGCGGGGAAGCGCCCCTCCTCGCTGATGTAGCGCGCCGCCGCCTCCTCGATCTGGTGGTTCAATTTCTGCAGCCAGCGCGGCTTGCGGATGGTGTCGCGGTGGTCGCGGAGGTAGTGGCGGATCTCGCCGCGGATGAGGTGGCTGGCGTAGGTGACGAATTTCACGCCGCGCGTGGGATCAAACAGTTCCCCGGCGTTGAGCAGGCCGATGAACCCGACCTGCATCAAGTCATCGGTGGGGACGCCAGAGAAGATGAAGTCGGAGACGATGCGCCGCACCAGCGGAGTGCAGGCCAGGACGATCTGCTCCTGCAGCGCCGGGTCGCGCGTCTCCAGGTAGCGGGCGACGAGCCCGTCCTCGTCCCGCGTCTGGCGCTCGGAGCGAACCGAGGGCGCGACTGCTCCGTTCCGGGGCGCCGGCGGGCGCCAGGACGATGCTGCGGTCGAGCGAGTGTTGAGCTGGCCTCGAGCTGCCATCGGTTCTCCCCTTCCGGCGGCGTGCCCCGAAAACCGGTGAGAATGCCCGCGGCAGGTTGAGCCTGTCGGGGCGGCAGGCTGAGCGGCGACGCATGCTGCGACGTAAGGTGCGATGTCCGCCTGAAAGCGAAGTCCCCCTCGGTGGCACCACCGAGGGGGACCCAAACCTTTTCCCTTCGGCAGCCCGGCCGACCGCTTGCCTGGTCCCGTGGCTTTGCGCCCCCACCTCACGATGGGTTTGCCCTTTCGGGGACTTCCTATGAAATTGTGTTCCTGGTTATTCTACGTAACCTCCTGGACTCCTGCTGCTTCCGGCAAGAATTTTCGCTTGCGGCGAACTTCCTCTGACCCTCCCATGATCTTACGGTGGCGTCACCGGTTGTATCGGGCTACGGCGACGGCGTGCCGGCGCGTGGCCGGGCAGTGTAGCGGAACACCAGCCGCCGGTCCACCAATCCGCAGACCACGGCATCGACCACCCCCAGCGGGATCGACGCCTCACGGGCGATTTCCTCTAACGTGCGGCTGCCGTCCAGCAGCGGCAGCCACCCCAGGATGTCCTCCCCGTGTTGCGTCATCAGGTCGAGCAGCGGTTCCGGGTTGGCCAAATCCACGGTGGGAGCCAGGAGGAAGCGCTCGTCGCCCCGAAATCGACGAGCTACCTCGCTCCTGGCCGAGACCACCGTGGTCTCCCCTGACTCCGCCGGCGCGGGCGGGGAGACTTTCGCAGCCGGTGCCGGAGCAGCGACCGCAGGCGCTTCAGGTACAGGGCGCTGCGGGGGTGGCGGTGCGGGCAGCGCTGGCGCCTCTGCGGGCGGAGCGGCGGACGATGCCGCCACCTCGGCCGGCGGCGTCTGCGCCGGCGAAACCTCCTCGGGCGGGACCTCGGGCGGGACCGCGACCGCGGGCGGCGGTTCGAACGGTTTCGTCACCGGCGGTGGTGTGAACTCGCGGAGCGGCGGTGGTTCCAGCGGCGGCGAGAGGTCGAGCGCGACGCGGCCGCGGTAGATCTGCAGCAGCTCCTCGTCGGCAGCCTGCATCGCTGCGAGATCGAGGTCGGAGTCGATGGCAACTATCTGCGCCTCGGGATCGAT
>CAYHPT010000135.1:0-4292 GCA_964358435.1 uncultured bacterium
CATCGTCCCGCTGGGCAACCGGCAGCGCGAACTGCTGGCCCTGGAGCGGGCGGAGATCCAGCGGCTGCTGACGGAGCTCAGCCAGGCGGTGGCGGCCGAGGCGGAGACGATCGCCGCGACCCTGGAGGCGCTGGGCGCGATCGATCTGGCGCTGGCGAAAGCGGCACTGAGCGAGCGCTTCGCCTGCGTCGAGCCGCGCCTGGCCGAGACGCAATCGCTCGATCTGCGGCGGGCGCGCCATCCGCTCCTATTGCTGCACCTGGGTGCCGACCGAGTCGTGCCGGTCGACGTCGAACTCGGCGGGCGGTTCCAGACGCTGATCCTCACCGGGCCGAACACCGGCGGCAAGACCGTCACCCTCAAAACGATCGGCCTGCTCACGCTGATGGCGCAGGCGGGGCTGCACATCTCGGCCGCGGAGGGCTCGACGATCAGCGTCTTCCCGCAGGTCTTCGCGGACATCGGCGACGAGCAGTCCATCGAGCAGAACCTCTCCACCTTCTCCTCGCACCTGCGGGCGATCGTGGACGTCCTGACGCAACTGCGTCCGCCGGCGCTGGTGCTGCTGGACGAGGTCGCCGCGGGTACCGATCCGACCGAAGGGGCGGCGCTCGCCCGTGCGATCATCGAGACCCTCCTCGCCCGCGGCGCCCGCACCGCGGTGACGACACACAACAACGACCTGAAGGCGCTCGCCTATCAACTCACCGGCGTGGAGAACGCCTCGGTGGAGTTCGATCCGGAGACGCTGCAGCCCACCTTCCGCGTGCTGATCGGCCAGCCGGGGCAGAGCAACGCCCTGATCATCGCGCAGCGCCTGGGGCTTTCTCCGGACATCGTGGAGCGCGCCCAGTCGTTCCTTTCGCCGGACCGGGTCCGTGCGGACGAACTCCTGCGGGACATGGCCAGCGACCGGCAGGCCGCCGCGCGTGACCGCGAGGAGGCGGAGCGCCTGCGGCAGGAGGCGCGCACCCTCGCCGAGCGCTATCAGGCAGAGATGACGCGGATGCAGGCGGAGCGGCGGCGCCTGGTGGCCGAGGCGCGCCGCGAGGCGGAGGAGTGGCTGCGCCGCACCCGCCGGGAACTGGAAGCGGTGCTGCAGGAGATCCGCTCCGCCCGCACGCAGGAGGCGGTCCAGGCGGCCCGCCGCCGGCTGGCGGATCTGGCCGCGGAGTGGGCAGAGCGGGCCATGGCCGAGGCCCCGCCGGAAGCCGGGGGGACGCCGCTGGGCAGCGCGGATGTGGGCCAGCGGGTTTACGTCCCGGTGCTGGCGCAGACGGGTCGCGTGCTCACTCCGCCTGACGGGCGCGGAGAGGTGGAGGTCGAGGTGGGGACCGTGCGCACGCGCCTGCCGCTGCGGACGCTGCGTGCCGTGGAGGAACCCGCCCAGGCCGGCGCCGCGCGGGCGACCGCGGGCGGGACATCCGGCATGGCGGAGATGCCGCGCGCCGTGCCCGCGTCACTCTCGCTGCGCGGGCAGACCGTGGACGAAGCGCTGCCGGAGGTGGACCGCTACCTGTATGAAGCCATGCTGGCGCGCCTGCCGCGGGTGACGCTGATTCACGGCAAGGGGACGGGGACGCTGCGCCGGGCGGTGCAGGATTTTCTGCGCGGCCATCCCCACGTGCGGGCCTTCCGGCTGGGAAATCCGGCGGAGGGTGGCGAAGGTGTGACGGTGGTGGAGCTCAATGTCTGAGGGACCGACCCTCCCGCTGCTGCGGATGGAGTTAATGCCGGTGCTGCGGCGGCTCCCGGTTTATTCGCGCCTGGCCTGGGTGCTGGTGCGGGACCGGCGGATCAAGCGGCGGCACCGCATTCTGCTGCTCGGCGGGATCGGCTACCTGCTGTCGCCCATCGACCTCATCCCCGGATTCATCCCCGTGCTGGGGCAACTCGACGACATAGGCGTCGCGCTCTGGGCGCTGCGCCGTACGCTGCAGGCGGCGCCGGCGGAGGTCGCGGAGGCGCACCTGGCCGCGTCCGGCCTGAGCCACGAACTCCTCGACGCGGATCTGCAGCGCGTCAACCGTTCGGGACGACTGGTCACGCGCGCCGCGTTCCGCGCCGGCCGCAGCCTCGCCGCTGGCGCCGGGCGGACGCTGTGGCGGCTGGGCCGGCAGGTCCTCAATCGGTGACGGCGTGAAGAACCATGGCTGATGCGCTGAAGCAACTCTCTCCGGAAGAACAGTTGGAGATCCTCCGGCGCGGCGCGGTGGAGATCATTTCCGAGGAGGACCTGCTGGCGAAACTACGGGAGCGGAGGCCCCTGCGCGTCAAACTGGGGCTCGACCCATCCGCGCCCGACCTGCACATCGGCAGCGCCATCGTCCTGCGCAAACTGCGGCAGTTCCAGGACCTCGGGCACGAGGCGATCATCGTCATCGGCGACTTCACCGCGATGATCGGCGACCCCACCGGGCGGAACCAGACACGCCGGATGCTCACCCCGGAGCAAGTCGAGGCCAACGCCGCCACCTACCGGGACCAGTACGGCCGCATTCTCGATCCGGTGCGCACGCGCGTGACCTTCAACAGCCAGTGGCTTTCGCCGTTGCGCTTTGCCGACGTGACCAACATCGCCTCGAAGACCACCGTGGCGCGCATCCTGGAGCGGGACGACTTCCAGACGCGGTTGCGCGGCGGCGTCGCCCTGCACCTGCACGAGATCCTTTACCCGCTCTGCCAGGCCTACGATTCGGTGGCGCTGCAGGCGGACGTCGAACTGGGCGGCACAGACCAGAAGTTCAACAACCTGATGGGGCGCGATCTGCAGCGCGAATTCGGCCAGGCGCCGCAGGTGGTGCTGCTCACGCCGCTCCTGGCCGGCGTGGACGGCGTGGAGAAGATGAGCAAGTCGCTGGGCAACGCCATCGGCATCACCGACCCGCCGGCGGAGATGTACGGGAAGGTGATGTCCATTCCGGACGGCGCGATGCCCGAGTACTTCGAGTTCGCCACCGACGTCGTCGCCGACGAAGTGGCGCGCATCAAGCGGGGGCTGGCCGACGGCAGCCTGCACCCGCGCGACGCCAAGCGCCGGCTGGCGCGCGAGATCGTAAGCATGTGGCGCGGCGCAGACGCCGCCGCGGCGGCCGAGGAGGCCTTCGATCGGGTCTTCCGGGCGAAGGACCTCCCCGAGGAGATGCCGGAGGTCCGGTTGCCGGGTCTGCGCGCCGGTGCGCGTGACGTCCTCCGCCGCAAGGCCGTGCGCCTGCTGGTGGACCTGGACCTGGCGAAGAGCCAGAGCGAGGCGAAGCGGTTGATCAGCCAGGGCGGGGTGGCGGTGAACGGGCAGCGCATTAGCGACATGGACGCGGAGATCGACGTACGCGATGGCATGGTGGTGCGCGTCGGCAAGCGCCGCTTCGCCCGCGTGCGGCCGGAGGGGCCATGAAGACCTCCACGGAAGCCCTCCGGCGCGAGGTGCTGGCGGCGATCGACGAGGCCGCCGCCGAACTGTGGGAACTGGCGCTGGACATCCACGCGCATCCGGAGGTGGCGTTCCAGGAGTACCGCTCGGCCGATCTTCTCTGTGAGGCCTTGCGGCGCTGGGGCTACACCATCGAGCGTCCCCTCGCCGGTCTGGAGACCGCCTTCCGGGCGGAGGCGCACGGCCGGAACGACGGCCCCACGGTGGCGGTGCTGGCCGAGTACGATGCCCTGCCGGAGATCGGTCATGCCTGCGGCCACAATCTGATCTGCACCGCGGCGCTGGGCGCGGCCGTCGGCCTACACCAGGTCCTCGACTGGGTGCCGGGACAAGTCGTCGTGTTGGGGACGCCCGCGGAAGAGGGTGGCGGTGGGAAGGTTTTGATGCTGCAGCGCGGCGCCTTCGAGGGCATCGACGCGGCGCTGATGTTTCATCCCAGCAACGCCACACTGCCGGTGCGCGCGTCGCTCGCGTCCTTCCGCCTGAAGGTGCGGTTTCTGGGGAAAGCGACGCACGCCGCGGCCGCCCCGCACGAGGGTCTGAACGCGCTGGATGCGATGATCCAGTTCTTCGTGGCGATCGGCCTGCTGCGCCAACAACTGCGCGATGACGCGCGGGTGCACGGCATCATCACCTATGGCGGCGCCGCGGCCAACGTCATTCCCGACCGGACCGAGGCGCTGTTCTCCGTCCGGGCAATGGACCGGACCTACGCCGAGGAGGTGCTCCGGCGCGTCATCGAATGTGCGCGCGCCGCCGCGCTGGCGACCGGCACGAGCCTGGAGCACGAGGCCGTGCCCGCCTACGAGGCCATCCGTCCCAACCGCTCCCTGGCCGCGGCGTTTGCCCGCCACCTGGAGGG
>CAYHPT010000136.1:0-4261 GCA_964358435.1 uncultured bacterium
CGGATAGGTGCGGACCTCGCCCGCGGCCACCCGCGCAGACACAGCAAAGAGCCCTAGACCGACCAGCGGCAGCAGCAGCACGGCGGTGGCCATGAAGGGGACGGCGGGTGTCATCCCCGGAAGAGCCGCGAACTGCGTGATCATCCTGCGCACAAGGTCTATCGTCTCTCCTCCCTGAACAATCACGCAAGGTGGACCGCGCAGGATGAGCCTCTACCTCTTCCTCAATTTCCTGCACGTGCTGGCGGCCATCGTCGCCGTCGGCGCCAACGCCACCTACGGAGTGCTGCTGGCGCGCGCCCATCGGGAACCGGACCACCTGCGGCACGTCCGCGAGAGCGTCCGGGCGCTGGACCGGAACGTCGCCAACCCCGCCTACGCGGTGCTGTTGATCACCGGCCTGCTGATGGTCTGGCTGGGGCCGCTGGCGATCACCACGCCCTGGCTGCTCACCAGTCTCGTCCTGTTCCTGCTGACTGCGGCCCTCGGGCTGGTGATGCTGAGGCCGCTAACCCGCCGGCAGAGCGAGGCGTTGAAGCGGCACGGCCCGGATTCGCCAGCGTACCGGCGGTTGCGGAAGCAGATCAACCGGTTGAGCGGGGCGGCCGCCCTGATCGTCCTGGTGATTACCTACCTGATGGTGGCGAAGCCGTCGCTGTGGGGCCGGTGAACGGTCGCCGGTGCTGGGGGCGGTTGCGGTGGTCGCGGGGCCGGTACCTGGGGAGAAGTGCAGCCCGAGCAGCGTGACGCTGTGCTTCTCGATCATGCGGCCGTCCAGCCCGCGGCGGTAGAAGTGCTGCTCCACTCAAACCGCAAAGAGCCGACCGTCTCGTCCTTCACCGTCACCCGGTAGCGCGCGGCGGGCCGGCGCCCGATTCGGACCGGGGGTGGCTCAGACGGTGGTGGCTCTGTCGCGAAAGACCAGCAGCAGAAGCAGCAGGGCCGCCGCCGCGGTGGCCCCACCGTAGTAGAAGGGCGCGGCCGGTCCGACCCGGTCCCACAGCCGTCCGGCGATCACGCTGGCCGGCAGCAGCGCCACCCCGATGGCCGCGGCGAACGTGCCCAGCGCGGTGGCCCGCAGCTCCGCCGGGACCAGATCCACGACAAAGGCTCGCTGGATCCCTTCCGTCAGCGCGTAGTACACGCCGTAGACCAGGAAGAGCGGCGGGACGGCCCAGCGCGCCGACGGACCGCCAACCAGGGCGAATCCCAGGTAGACGAAGGCGAAGACGGCGTAGCCCAGCGCGAGCATGCGGCGGCGCCCCAGCCGGTCGGAGAGCGCACCCGCCGGCGTGGACAGCAGCGCGTAGACCACGTTGAACGCGAAGTAGAGCAGCGGGATCGCCGTGACCGGCAGACCGAGGTTCTTCGCCCGCAGGATCAGGAAGGCGTCGGAGGAGTTGCCGACGGCGAAGACCGTGGCCACCAGGGTGAAGAGCGTGAAGGGGCGGCCCAGCCCCGCGAAGGAGAGCCGGGGCAGGCGCGCGGCTTCCGGCGGACGGGCGACGTCTCGCAGGAAGAGCACCGCGACCAGGATGCCAATCGCGCCCGGGACGGCGGCGATCCAGAAGACGGCGCGGTAGTTCTCCGGCAGCAGCGCCAGGACGGCGAAGGCCAGCAGCGGCCCCAGCGCGGCGCCGGCGGTGTCCATCGCCCGGTGAAAGCCGAAGGCCAGGCCCCGGTGCTCCGGCCCGACAGAGTCGGCGATGAGGGCATCGCGGGGCGCGCCGCGGACCCCCTTGCCGAACCGATCGACAAACCGCACGGCCAGCACGTGCGGCCAGGATCCCGCTACCGCCAGCAGCGGCTTCGTCAGGTTGGAGAGCGCGTATCCGGCGACGACGAGCGGTTTGCGCCGCCCGGCGCGGTCGGAGAGCCACCCGGCGAAGACGCGCAGGATGCTCGCCGTGCTCTCCGCCACCCCCTCGATCAGGCCGACCGCGGCGACGGGCGCGCGCAGCGTCACCGTGAGGAAGAGCGGCAGCACCGGGACGATCATCTCCGAGGAGATGTCGGTGAAGAAGCTGACCAGCCCGGCGACGAGGACGTTGCCGCCGATGACCCGGCGGGCGGGAGAGATAGCGGATGGGCGTCTCGAGTCGGGAATCACAAAGTCAGTGATTCCACCCGTGTGCCCGCTTCACATCCAATGTGCGGCTGTTGCGCCGCGCGCACCGGTAGTCGATCATAGGGAGGGGTGCAGATCGAAAACATGCCTGCAGTGGCGCTTTTGGGCCTGTTATCCGTCGGCATCGGAATCGAGCTGGCGGTGACGGCCTTTCTGGTCCTGCGGTTCCTGGAGAGCCGGGAATCGCAGGTCCGCTGGTGGGCGGTGGCCTTCGCCCTCTACACCGCCCACGTCGTGCTGGAGACTCTCGCCTTCATCTGGCCGGCGGCGCTCTTCCTGCTGTGGTGGCGGCACCTCTTCTTTCTGCTGGCCGCCGCCGCGATGGCGCGCAGTTTCGGACCGCTCCCCCTGCCACTTTCCCCGCTGCTCGCGGCGGTGGCGATGGTGTTCTCGGGCCTGGTGCTGTCGGGCCTGCTCTTCTCGGGGTCGCCCGGCTGGGCCGCCCTGCCCCCGTCAGTGCTCGGCGGCGCGTGGTTCATCCTCGCCGCGCTGCGCTACGTCCGCTCGGTGGGCGGGCTCGATGAACCTTCCTCCCTGCTCGTCTTCGGCGGCCTGCTGCTGACCGGGCTGATCTCGCTCGCCTATCCGCTGCTGCGCCCGCAGCAGATCTGGCTCGGTGTCGGCGCGGTGCTCGCCGGCCTCTTTACCATTGCCTTCGCGCTGGGTGTGCTGCTGCGCAGTTGGGCCCGGGCGCGGGAGCTGGCCACCGTCAACGCCGTCGCGGAAACCCTCAACCGCTCGACCAACATTCAGGAGGCGGTGGAAAGCTCGCTGCACCGCGTGATCGAGTTGATGGGGCTGCGGAGCGGCTGGGTCTTCATCCAGGAAGGCGGCGGCTATGTCCTTCAGGAAGATGGCGGCTATGTCCTTGCCGCCCGGCACGCTCTGCCGGATGACCTGGCGGCGAACGACGCCGCGGCGATGGCGGGCGACTGCCGCTGCCTGCAGTTACTGCGCGAGGGCCGCCTGCGCCAGGCGGTGAACACGGTGCCCTGTCTGCGCCTGGAGAAGGTGGGGTGGCCGCAAACGCGCCACGCCAGCGTCCCGCTGCACACGGCGGAAAAGGCGTTGGGCGTGATGAACCTGGCGCTGCCGCCGGGGCGCAACCTGGCGGGCCGCGAGCTAGACATGCTGGCCGCGGTGGGGCATCAGATCGCGCTGGCGGTGGAGCGCAACCGCCTGTTCGAGGAGGTGCGCGCCAAGGAGGCTGCGCGCGGCGAACTGATCGAAAAATTGCTCACCGCGCAGGAGGACGAGCGCCGGCGCATTGCCCGCGAACTACACGACGAGGCGGGGCAGGCGCTGACGGCGCTGATCCTGAACCTGGAGATGGCCGAGCACGCCGCCGCACCGGAGGAGGCCGCGCGCCTGGAACGGCTGCGCGGCATCGCCGAGCACACGCTGGGCGAACTGCGCACCCTGATCTACGAACTGCGGCCGACCATCCTGGACGACCTGGGACTGGGCGCGGCGATCCGCTGGATGGTGAAGGAGGTCGTGGAGCCGACCGGCCTCAAGGTGGACCTGCAGCTGCAGGGACTCGACCGCCGCCTGCCGCATCAAGTAGAGACCGCCATCTTCCGCATCACGCAGGAAGCGTTCAATAATATGCTCAAACACGCGCAGGCGTCCCGGGCGCGCGTCACCGTGGAGGTGAACAGCCGGGAGGTCACAGTGACGGTCGAGGACAACGGGAGGGGCTTCAACCCCGCGGCCGTCCCGGCGAGCCGGTCTGGCCGCGGTCTGGGATTGATGGGGATGCGCGAACGCGCGGAACTGCTCGGCGGCGTCCTGGAGATCGACAGCGTCGTGGGGCGAGGAACCCGGGTGCACGGGGTCCTGCCGCTCCCCGACGGGACGGGTTAGGAGGAAACGTGGCCAAGATCAAGGTCGTCATCGCCGATGACCACGCGGTGGTGCGCGAAGGGATCAAGATGATCCTCAGCCGGGAGCCGGACATCGAGATCGTGGGCGAGGCCAGCAACGGCCGCGAGGCCCTCGACCTCGTCGCCACAGCCAAACCCATCGTCGTGGTGATGGACATCTCCATGCCGGAGATGGGCGGCATCGAAGCGACGCGCCGCGTGAAGGAGGCATATCCGAAGGTCAACGTGCTGGCCCTGACCATGCATG
>CAYHPT010000137.1:0-516 GCA_964358435.1 uncultured bacterium
CGCCGGGCTTCGACGTCGACCCCGGTGCCCTCAGTGTCCACATCCCTGCCCTGGTCGTGCAGCCGCTGGTGGAGAACGCGGTGGTGCACGCGGCCGCCTGCCGGGTGGACGGGGCGACGCTGCGATTGGCGGTGCGCTACCGGCATGAGCGGCAGCGACTGCTGATCATGGTCGCAGACGACGGTCCCGGGATCGCGCGCTCACAGGTGTCGATCGGGGGCGCCGGGCCCCCGGTGTTCGCGGGCGGGCTCCACCTCGGCCTGAGCACGCTCCGCCGGCGCCTGGCCGTGTTATATGGAAGGAACGCCAGGCTGCGGCTCCTGCGTCGGCCGGGCGGGGGGACGATTGCGGCGGTGGCGCTTCCGGCGGGAGCGGCGCCGCGACGAATGTACGTGATGCCGCAGGATGGTGCGGACGCTGATCGTCGACGATGAACCGCCCGCGTGTCGCCATCTGGCCGGACTCCTGCGGGACCTGGGGGCGACCGTCGCGGGCACGGCGGGGACGGCGGCGGAG
>CAYHPT010000137.1:526-4254 GCA_964358435.1 uncultured bacterium
ATGCGGCCTTTCTCGACGTGCGCCTGCCGGAGGTCGACGGGCTGGCCCTCGGCGGCCAGCTGCGCCGGCAGGGCGTGCCCGTCGTCTTCGTCACCGGGTTCACCGACTTCGCGCTGCCCGCCTTTGACCTGGGCGCCGTCGACTATCTGCTGAAGCCGGTGAGCCGCGACCGTTTGGGACGGACCCTGGCGCGGATCGCCGCGCGCCCGCCCACCACGCCCGGCATCGACCGCCTCTGCGTGCGCGAGGGCCAGGACCGCCGGCTGCTGCCGCTGCCCGGCGTGCTCTACCTGCGGCGCGACGATGATGTCACCACCGTGGCGCTGGACCAGGAAACAGTCCGGGTGCGCGAGGCGCTGCACCAGTTAGAGTTGGTGCTGGCGCCGCACGGGTTCTTCCGCTGCCACCGGGCCTACCTGGTGAACCTGCGGCGGGTCCGCCGCATCTTCCCCTGGTCGCGGGACGCGCAGAGTCTGCTCCTCGACGATCCGAAGGAAACCCTCATTCCCCTGGCCAAATCCCGGATACAGGAGTTGCGGCTGCTTCTGCTCTGGCCGTAACCGGGCGTTCGCTCCAACCTCATCGGCGGGCTCCGGCGATCAAGATTCCACCTCGAAGGACTCGGGCAGATGGACCTGGGATTGCGGGGACGTGTGGCTCTGGTGACCGGCGCCAGCCGCGGGCTGGGGAAGGCGGTGGCGGCCGCGCTGGCGGCCGAGGGCGCCCAAGTCGTGATCTGCGCGCGGGACGCCGCGGTGCTGGAGGCGGCGGCCGGGGAGATGGCGCGCACGGGTGGGAGCGTCATGCCGGTGGTGGGCGATGTCACGCGAGAAGAGGACGTGCGGCGCGTTGTCGACGCTACGCTGCAGCACTTCGGCGCAATCGACATCCTCGTCAGCAACGCCGCGGGGCCGCGCCCCGGCCGGTTTCTGGAGGTGGACGACCCGGCGTGGCAGGAAGCAGTGGCGCTCATCTTGATGAGCACCGTGCGTCTCTGCCGGGCGGTCATCCCCTCGATGCGGCAGCGCCGCTGGGGGCGGATTATCGCCATCACGTCCTACGTGTGGAAGCAGCCGTTGGAGGGGTTGACCCTGTCGAATTCCGTCCGCGCCGCGGTGGCCGGGCTGATGAAGACGCTGGCCAACGAACTGGGGCCGGACAATATCCTGGTCAACACGGTGTGTCCCGGTCCCATCGCCACGGACCGGCTGGACGAACTCACGCAGGCGTTCGCGGCGCGCGAGGGCATCTCTGAGGAAGAAGCGGAGCGGCGCCTCTGGACCGGGGACATGCCGCTGCGCCGCGTGGGCCGCCCGGAGGAACTGGCGGCGGTGGTGGCCTTCCTCGCCTCCGAGCGCGCCAGTTTTGTCACCGGCACTGTGATCCAGGTTGATGGCGGGAAGATCAAAGCCGTCCTCTAGGCGATCGCGGCGATCACGGGCGGTGGGCCTCGCCGTCCTGCTGCTGGCGGCCGCGCTCCTCACGGCCCCCCTGCCGCCAGCCCGCGCGCACACCGCGATCAGTTTCCGTACCGGCGACGGAGTCACCATCCGCGGCTATCAGTTCGGGAACGGCCGCGCGGTGGTGGTTTTTTCGCACATGTACGGGACCGACCAGCGGATCTGGTTCCCGCTGGCGGAGGAACTGGCGCGGCGGGGCTACACCGCCATCACCTATGACTACCGGGGCATCGGGCAATCCGGCGGAAAGTTCGTCATCGCCGCGACCCACCGCGATGCGTTGGCTGCGATCGCCCACGCGACGCGCAGCGGCCGGCGGCCCGTCATCCTGATTGGCGCCAGCATGGGTGGCACGGTCTCATTGAAGGCGGCGGCGCTGCGCCCGGTGCAGGGCGTGATCGTCATCGCCAGCGGCATGCGCTTCCAGGGGCTGGACGTCCGGCCGCACCTGCCCACGCTGCGTACGCCCAAACTCTTCATCGCGGGGACGGGAGACCAGCCGTTCGCCGCCAGCGCGCGGACCATGCACGCGCTGACACCGCCGCCGAAGATGCTGCGCCTCTACCCCACCGCGGCCCACGGGACGTATCTGTTCGACACCCGCCACGGGCCGGCGATCCAGGCGGAGATCCTGGCCTTTGTCCGCAAGTACGCGGAGTAGGGCGCGGCGGCGCGTCGCGGGTTGCCCGCCGCGGGCGATGGTATGATGCTATATTGATGCGGGCCCGGCCCCCATCGTCTAGCGCGGCCTAGGACACCGGCCCTTCAAGCCGGTAACGCGGGTTCGAATCCCGCTGGGGGCACCACTTTCACCCGCATTGCAATTCCCGCCCGCCCAACCCTATACTTGCACCCAAAGACCTCAGAATGCACGGCTTTGCCGCTATGATGCCTGGAAGCACCGCATCTTGTGCGAGGAGGTGGGGAGCGAGTGAGTGACGAGAAGGCTGAGAAGTGGGTGCGGATCTCCGAAAATCGGTGGCGGCGGGTCTCCCGGCGGGAGTTCCTCAAGTTGTCGGCGGCCGGTGCCGCCGGATTGGGCGTAGCCGCCAGCGGGCTGCGCTACCTCTTCGGGCCGATCCATATCGTCCGGGCGCAGCCGCGGGCGCTGCGCATCATGACGTGGGCACACTTTGTGCCCTGGGCTTACCATCCCTGGTTCGACTCCTTTGCCAAGCAGTGGGGGACAAGCAAAGGCATCGACGTGACCATCGACCGCGTCAGCTTCGCGGATATCGTGCCGCGGGCCACGGCCGAGGTGGCGGCGCAGCAAGGGCACGACGTCTACTTCTTCATCTCGCCCCCGTCGCAGTTTGAGCCTCAGGTGCTGGACCTGGCCGATATCAACCGGGAAGCCGAGCGGCGTTACGGTTCGATCCTCCCGTGGGTGAAGGACAGCACCTACAACCCACACACCAGGAAGTGGTTCGGGTTCTCCGACAACTGGGTCCCGGACCCGGGAGACTACCTGAAGAGCGTCTGGTCAAGCATCGGGTTCACGCAGGGGCCGCGCACCTGGGAGGACCTGCTCACCGCCGGCCGGCAGATCAAGCAGAAGTACCCGAACATTCAGATCCCCATCGGCGTCGGGTACTCTCAGGACATCGACTCCAACATGGCCACGCGGGCGATCCTCTGGTCTTTCGGAGCGTCTGTTCAGGATAAAGATGCGAACGTCGTGCTCAACTCCGAGGAGACGGTGAAGGCGGTCGAATGGGGCGCCCGGCTCTTCCGCGAGGTGATGACGCCCGCCGTGTTGTCCTGGAACGCCGCCTCCAACAACCAGACGCTGGAGGCCGGGCAGACTGCCTATATCCTCAACTCGATTTCCGCCTACCGGTCCGCGCAGTTCAGGCGGTTGCCGATCGCATCCGACATATCTTTCGTCCCCGCGCTCCGGGGCCCCGCCCGCGCCCTGGCGGCCACGCACGTCATGGGGGTGTGGGTCATCTGGAGGTTCGGCCGCGCCCCGGACCTGGCCAAAGAGTTCCTGCTCCACCTGCTGGACAACGCCCGCGAGTCGACGTTGGGCAGCGAGCTGTATAACTTCCCCTCGTACATGGGCGCCGCGGCCGAGAAGAACACCCCGCTGGCGCAGAAGCCGGCCGAGGGCCTGAAGTGGACTCAGGCGCAGGTGCGCACCGATAAGTTCGGCTCGCTCCCGCCGGACAAGCTGAAGATCCTGGCCGACTCGCTGAAGTGGTCCGCGAACATTGGCTGGCCGGGGGTCGCCAACCCGGCCGAAGGGGAGATCTTCGACACCAGCGT
>CAYHPT010000138.1:0-4250 GCA_964358435.1 uncultured bacterium
GGAACGCATCGGCCGCACCCTGCTGGACGAGCGCCTGGCGGCGTGCGTGAATACCACGCCGGTGCGCTCGGCATACTGGTGGAAAGGACAGGTCGAGGAGGCGGGAGAGACGCTGCTCATCGTGAAGACCGCGTCCCGCCTGGTGGACGCGCTCACCGCGCGGGTGCGCGCCCTCCACTCCTACACCGTGCCGGAAGTGGTCGCTTTCCCCATTGTCGGCGGCAACCCCGACTACCTGCGCTGGATTGACGAATCGGTGCACGCGTGACGGTCCTCATCACCAACGACGACGGCATCTTCGCACCGGGCATGCACGCCCTCGCCCGCGCCATCGCCGCGGTTGTGCCCGTGGCGGTGGTGGCGCCGGAGCACGAGCGCAGCGCCACCGGACACGCCATCACGCTGCACAAGCCGCTGCGCGCCGTGCGGGCGACGATCCCCGGCCTGGACGCGCCCGCCTGGGCGACCAACGGGACGCCCGCGGACTGCGTCGTGCTCGGCGTGCTCGACCTGCTGCCCCAGCGCCCCGAGGTCGTCGTCTCCGGGATCAACGTCGGCCCGAACATGGGTGGCGACCTCACCTACTCCGGGACCGTCTCCGGGGCGATGGAGGGGGCGATCATGGGCATCCCCAGCATCTCCGTCTCCGTGGCTGCGGAAGGGGACGCCCGGTTCGACGTCGCCGCGGAAGTGGCGGTGCGCCTGGTGGAGATTGTCCGCCGGCACGGGCTGCCGCCGGACACGCTGCTCAACGTGAACGTCCCCAACCTGCCGCGTTCCCAGGTGCGGGGGGTCGCCGCCACACGGCAAGGGCTGCAGCGCTACATCAACCGGTTGGATAAACGGCGCGACCCGCGGGGCCGGACCTACTACTGGCTGGGCGGGGAGCGGGAGCCGGCGCCGGATGTGGAGGGCACCGACTCCTGGGCGGTGCAGCAGGGGATGGTTTCCGTCACGCCCATCCAGATGAACATGACGGCACAGGACGTCCTGGAGAACCTCGGCCGCCTTCTTCGCGACATCCGCCTCTAGCCGGTCGCGCATCGCTCCTCACGATCGCGCGGGCCGCAGTGCCTGCAGGAGACGGGCCGCAGCCCACCGAACAAGAACAGGACTTAATCGGACCAAACGTCGCACCTTTCGTCGGACCTCCCATCGATGATCCGGTTGCAGGGCGTTACGAAGCGCTACCCCAACGGACTCCTTGCCCTCACCGATGTCTCCCTCTCCATCGCGGCGGGGGAGTTTGTGTTTCTCGTCGGACCCACGGGCGCCGGGAAATCCACGCTCCTCCGCCTGCTCTACCGGGCAGAGGTCGCGAGCCGTGGCAAGGTGAGCGTCGCCGGGCGGGACGTCAACCGCCTGGCCGTCCGGCAGGTGCCCGCGCTGCGCCGCAGCATGGGCATCGTCTTTCAGGACTTCAAACTCCTGCCGCGTAAGACGGCCTACGAGAACGTGGCCTTCGCCCTGCAGGTGACCGGCACGCCGCCGGAGGAGATCCGGCCGCGCGCGGTGCAGGCGCTGGAGGTGGTGGGGCTCGCCGACCGGGCGGACGCGCTGCCCTGGCAGCTCTCCGGCGGGGAGCAGCAGCGCATGAGCATCGCCCGCGCCATCGTGCACCAGCCGCCCCTCCTTCTGGCCGACGAGCCTACCGGCAACCTCGACCCGCGGACGTCCTGGGAGATCGTCCAACTGCTCAGCCGGATCAATCTCCGCGGTACGACGGTCCTGGTGGCAACGCACAACAAACTCATCGTGGACATCTTGCGCCAGCGCGTGGTCGAGCTCGCGGCGGGGACGGTTGTGCGCGATGAGGCCTACGGACTCTACGCCAGCCATGCCTGAGCGCCGCCGCCGCCGGTCCCCGCTGGGCGTGCTGGGCGCCACCCTGGCCTACGCGGGCGGCGAGGCGCTGGCCGCCTTCCGTCGCAACGGCCTGATGAGTGCCGCGGCCGTGACCACGAGCATGGTTACGCTGCTGCCGGTGGGCGGGGCGGTGGCCCTGGCGGCCAACCTTCGCCTGATGGCGACGACTCTCGAACGGCAGGTCCAGGTGGTGGCGTACCTGCGCGATGGGATCAGCCCGCAGGAGCGCGACCGGATCACCGCCCAGGCGCAGGCGCTGCCCGGCGTGCGCCGCGTGGAGTTCGTCGGCCGCGATCAGGCCCTGGTGCGGCTGCAGGACGCCCTGAGCGAGCGGATCTCCCTGCGTGACGTCATCGACACGAACCCGTTGCCCGATTCGCTGGAGATCGCCCTGGTCAATCCGCGGGAGGCGCGGCCGGTCGCCGAGGCGGTGCGGCAGATCGGCGGAGTGGAGGATGTGACCTTCGGCGCGCAGGCCGTGGACCGGCTCCTGGCGGTGACGGGGCTGCTGCGCACCGGCGGGGCGGTCGCGGGGCTGCTGCTCGGCGGCGCCGCCCTGATCATTATCATGAACACCATCCGGCTGACGATCATCGGCCGCCGCCAGGAGATTGAGATCATGCAGTTGGTCGGGGCCAGCCCCTGGTACGTTCGCTCCCCCTTCATGCTGGAGGGCGTGCTGCAGGGACTGGTGGCCACGGCATTGGCGGCTCTGGTGCTGATTCCCGGATACCTCGTGCTGCTCGCGCGGGCCCGCGAAGTGGTGCCGTTCCTGCCGCTGGTGCACGCGCCCGACGTGCTGCCGACGGTGGTCGTCTCACTCGGTCTGGGCGGGATGCTGGTCGGCATGAGCGGCAGCCTGCTGGCGCTGCGCCGCTTCCTTCATCCGTGACCCTTCATCCGTGACCCTTCTGGCCCGATGATCCCGCCCCGGCCCACTCATCGGTTTCTCGTCGCGCTTCTGCTGGCGGCCCTGGCCAGTCCCGTGGGCGCGGCGCCCGCGCCGGCCGCGGCTACGCCGCCGGCGAAGGCGCAGCAGCAACTGCGGCAGGTGCGGCAAGAACTGCGGGAGAGACGCGCGCAGTTGCGCTCGGTCAAGCAGCAGGAGCGGCGCGCGCTGCGCGACCTGGAGGAGATGGACCGGCGGCGCGATGCGGCGGAGGCCGACCTGCGGCGCCTCGAGGTCGAGCTGCGGCAGACGCGCCTCCACGCCCAGGCCACCGCGACCAGCCTGGCGGTCGTGCGGGCGCGGCTGGCCGGCCAGCGGGCGCGGGTGGACGGCCGCCTGCGCGACATCTACAAGTGGGGACGGCAGGGGTACGTGGACCTGCTGCTGGAAGCGGGTGACTTCTCCGAACTGGTGACCCGCGCCCACTTCCTCAGCGCCATCATGCGCGCGGATGCTCGACTGCTGGCGCAGTACGAGGCGGACGTGCAGGAGTACTCGCGACTCTACCTGCAGTTAGAGAGCCAGCAGGAGCAGATCGCCGCGCTGATCGGGCGCACGCAGACCCGCCGCGCCGAGATTCTGGAGGATGTGGCAGCCAAGCAGGCGCTGCTCGCCCGCATTCAGAAGGAACGCGCGCTCTACGAGCAGGTCATCGAGGACCTGGAAGAGACCGACCGCGAGCTGGCCGCCCTGATCCGGCGGATGCAGCCCGCCGGCGGCCAGACCACCCTCGGCGGCCGGTTTCGCGGCTTCCTCTGGCCGGCGCGCGGGGCTTTCGCCTCCGGATACGGGATGCGCTACCACCCCATCTTCCGCATCCGGCGCATGCACAGCGGCGTGGACATCGCGGCGCCGCGCGGCGCGCCGGTGGCCGCGGCGTGGGACGGCACCGTGCTGTACACGGGGTGGTTCGGCGGCTACGGCAAGATCGTCATCCTCGACCACGGCGACGGGCTCTCCACGCTGTACGCGCACCTCTCCGCGATCCTGACGCGTCCCGGCGCGCGCGTCCGCAAGGGGCAGATCATCGGCCGCGTCGGCAGCACAGGCTTCTCTACCGGACCGCACGTGCACTTTGAAATTCGCGTCAACGGCACCCCCGTTGATCCGGTCGGTCCCTAGTTGGGCCCCAGAGACGTTTCGGTCGGAAGGGCCGGGGTGGAGGCCGCAGGAGCGGCGTCGCGTAGCCCCCGCCTGCCCCCTCCGGTATGCTGAGGAGTTGAGGTGACGCTTGTGAATTCCCGCAACCGCACCCTGGTCGCCGTCTTGCTGTTCGTGCTCGTCGGCGGCGCGTTCGCCGCGGGCTACGGCTATGGTCAGCGGACGACCCTGGCCGCCGGTGACGCGGCTGCGCGCGGCTTCGACCTGCTGCGGGAGGTCCTCCGCCAGATCCGGGCGGGCTACCTGGTCAAGGACGTCAACACCGACAAGCGCT
>CAYHPT010000139.1:0-4240 GCA_964358435.1 uncultured bacterium
GCAGCGCCGCCTGGAGGCGATGCGTGCCCTCGCGGAGACGGGCATCCCTACGGGCGTGCTGCTGGCGCCCGTCCTCCCGGGTATCACAGACGGGGAAGAGCAGCTGGCCGCGGTCGTGGCGGCGGCGAAGGAGTACGGCGCCACGGCCCTCTTCACCAACACCCTCCACCTGGGGGAGGTCACCAGGCAGGCTTTCTTCGAGTACCTGGAGCACAAGCGGCCGGAACTCGTCCCGGAGTACGAGCGCCTCTACCGCGGCAAGTACGCGCCGCGCGCCACCCAGCAGCGGATCCAGCAGGTCGTGGCCGCCTTAAAGGGGCGCATGGGCTTCGCCGGACCGCCGCGCCGGGCGGCTCCGCCGGCCTCACCGCCGGCCCGCGCCGAATTCACCCGGCCCACCCAACTGCGGCTGCTCTGACCGGTTGCCGTTGACAGGCCCCGCCAACCCTCTCTAGGCTAGGCCAGTGGACCGCATGTCAGCACGCGGGGCGGATACTCCTCAGTTCCAATCCGGGCTCGAAGGCGTTATCGCCTCAGCCTCCGCCATCTGCTTCGTCGATGGGGTGGAGGGGCGACTGCTCTACCGGGGCTACGACATCCACGACCTGGCGGAGCACAGCACCTACGAGGAGGTCGTCCATCTCCTCTGGCACGGCGACCTCCCCACGCGTGCCCAACTGGACGCACTCCGCCGCGAACTCGGTGCGGCGCGGGCGCTGCCGGCCGCGGTCCAGGGCCTGCTGACCGGTCTTCCTCTCACCGCGGATCCGATGGACATCCTGCGGACGGTCGTCTCCGCCATGGGGCTGTACGATCCAGACCTCAACGACCAGAGTCCCGCGGCCAACCTGCGAAAGGCGACCCGCCTGGTGGCGCAGTTCCCGACGATCGTCGCCGCCTACCATCGGGTGCGCCAGGGGAAGCCGCCGGTCCCGCCGCGGCCGGAGGCCTCCCACGCCGCGGACTTCTTGACGATGCTCTTCGGCACCGAGCCCGATCCCGAGTACGTCCGGGCGATGGACATGGCCCTCCTCCTGCAGGCGGATCACGAACTGAACGCCAGCACCTTCGCCGCGCGCGTCGCGGCGGCGACGCTCTCCGACATCTACGCGGCCACGACCTCAGCGATCGCTACCCTCAAAGGGCCGCTGCACGGCGGTGCCAGCGAAGCCGTGATGAAGCTGCTGCGGGAGATTGGCTCACCCGGGCGGGTGGAGCCGGTCATTCGCGAGAAACTCGCGCAGAAGCAGAAGATCCCCGGGTTCGGACACCGCGTCTACAGGACCGAAGACCCGCGGGCGCGCCACCTCCGCGCCCTGGCGCAGCGCCTGGGCGCCCGGGCCGGGGACCTGCGCTGGTTCGAGATGACACGGCAGGTCGAGGAGGTCGTCACACGGGAGAGACAGCTCTATCCTAACGTAGACCTCTACTCGTCGTCGGCCTACGCCGCGATGGGAATCCCGCTCGATCTCTATACGCCGATCTTCGCCGTCAGCCGCATCAGCGGGTGGACCGCCCACATTCTCGAGCAGTACGCCGACAACCGCCTGATCCGCCCCCGCGCCGAATATATTGGTCCGCTGCGGCGCGATTTCGTCCCCCTCGGGCTCCGCTGATTTCCCCGGGCGGTCCGGGGTCCACTCAAACCACCTCCCGCACGAACGCCACCAGTTCACGGCTAAAGGCGTCTGGTGTTTCCAGGTTGGAGAGGTGCCCGGCCTGCGGGAGGATCACCAAGCGTGCGCCGCGGATCCCGCCGGCGATGACCCGTGCGCTGTCGGGCGTGGTGAGCGCGTCTTCCTCTCCCACCAGCACCAGCGTGGGCACGGTAATGGCCGGCAGCAGCGGACGGCTGTCCGGCCGGTCGGCGATGGCGCGCAGGGTGGCGGTCACCGCGCCCGGCGAGGGGGAGCCGACGATCTGCCGCAGTTGCGTCACCACGTCCGGGCGGGAGGCCCGCGTGGTGGGCCCAAGCAGGCCCTGCATGAACTGCTGCAGCGCCGCCAGGCCTTCGCGCTCCACGCGGTCCGCCAGCATCAGCCGCCCGGTTCTGCCTTCCGGCGTGTCCGGTTCCGCGCGTGTGTCGGCCAGCACCAGGGCCTGCACGAACTCCGGGGCACGCTCGACCAGGCGAAAGGCGACGTACCCGCCGATCGACAGTCCCACGACGATCGCGCGCGTGATCCCCACCTTGCGGGCCAGTGCGAACACGTCGTCGGCCAGCGTGGCCAGCCCAAACGGCGCGGGCGACGGATCGGATTCCCCGAACCCGCGGAAGTCGACGGTCAGCGGGCGCGCCTGTCCGCGCAGCGCCTCCCCCTGCGCTGCCCACATCCGCCGGTGCAGCGGGAAGGCATGCAGGAAGAGCACGGCTGTGCCGTTTCCTAGAAGGTCGTACCCCAGCGTGATCCCATTCGTGGCCAGGCGCATAGCGGCACCTCCTCGGATACTCCTGTTATCATAGCGAGGGATTCAGCGGTGCGTATCCTGGCCTGCGCCGACCTGCACGGCCGCCCCGAGCGCATTGCGCGGGTGCGGGCGCTCGTCCTGGAACATCAGCCGGCGGTGCTGCTGCTGCCCGGGGACCTCACGCACGCCGGGCACGGCGAAGAGGCGCTCTCCCTGCTGCACACCCTGTCGATTCCGGTTCTCGCCGTTTCCGGCAACATGGACGCGCCCAACGCCACGCTGGCGATGCGCCGGCACGGCGCACTGCTGGAGGGACCGCCGCGCGTGATCGACGGCGTCGCCTTCGGCGGGCCCGACGCGGACGTCCCCTGCGACGTGCTGGTGGTGCACGAGCCGCCCCACGGCGTCCTCGACGTCGTCCCTACCGGCAAGCGCATCGGTTCGGAGAAGGTGCGGGAGAAGGTCCTGCGCCTGCGGCCGCGCCTGCTCACCTGCGGCCACGTGCACGAGTCGCCGGGGATCGAGCGGGTGGGCGACACGCTGGTCGTCAACTGCACGATGGGCGACGGCAAGACCGGCGGCGCGTTGATCGAGATCACCCCCGCGATAGTGACGGCCCGCCTCCTGTAAACTCCGCGCACAGACCGAATCGCCGGGTCCGCCGTGCCTTGCGGCGGTTACCGCGGCCCTAGATGCTGCGGCCCGCTCGGTGCGCGATTTGCGCCGTTCGGCGCGCCCTTCCGGCCTGTTACCTGTCACCGTGAGCCCGGGGAGACCCCTCCGTGCGATCATGGCCCGTATCACCCCCGCGAGGTCATGGCCGTGGTTCGTTCCGTGGTTCGCGAAACCGCCGCAGGATTGGTGCCGTCGCTCACCGGGACGGCACCCCCGGTTGACGGGTTCTCGACGCCCGCCGCTCCTCCGGCGATCGACGCACTCCTGCCACTGGTCCGCACCATCGCCCGGATGATGAGTCACGGTCTGCCCGCCGTCGTCGAACTGGATGACCTGGTGCACGATGGCGTGGTCGGCCTGCTGGAGTGCGCCCGGCGGTTCGATCCCTCGCGCGGCGTGAACTTCCGCACCTACGCCAGTTACCGCATCCGCGGCGCGATTCTCGACGGGCTGCGGGCGCGGGATCCGCTGCCGCGGAGCGTGCGCCGGGCGTTGAAGGCGGCGGACCACAGCGGGGGTTCCCCGAATGGGGCGGGCTCCGGAAACGGCGCGCGTCCGCGGCCCATCCCGTTCATGACCCAGTTGCTCAGCCTCGCGGACGCCGGTCCGCTGCCGGAGGACTCCACCGAACCGGAGGAGGAGTTGCTGGCCGAAGAACTCCGCGAGGCCGTACGCCGGGCGGTGGCGACACTGCCCGGGCGTGACCGCGAGATCCTTCACCTGCGATTCACCCGCGAGATGCGCCTGCGGGAGGTGTCCGCGTACTACGGGATTTCCATTACCCGGGTGGCCGAATTGCAGGAGCGGGCGATCCGCCGGCTGCGCGTGGCGCTGGATGTGCCCCGACCGGCGGAGCTCTCGCCAAACGGACGGCGGCGCCGGCGCCGTGGCGGCTAGTGTGGTCGCCCGCCGCGCCGCACTTCCTATTCAATACCCTGACGGCGATCCAGGCGTACGTGCGCGCGCACCCGGGCCTGGCCGAGGAGATGATCGGGGCTCTGGCGCAGTTCGTGCGGGCGACGCTCAGCCGGGGCGAGGGTCCGGTCCGCGTTGCCGAGGAGCTGGCGCTCGTGCAGATGTACCTGGGCCTCGAGCGCGCCCGCCTGGGCCGCCGGCTGCGCACGGTCTTCGACGTCGACCCCGGTGCCCTCAGTGT
>CAYHPT010000140.1:0-4228 GCA_964358435.1 uncultured bacterium
GCGACGGCCCGTCCTCGCCGATGCTGACCCCGGCGTGCGAGCCGCACAGTTTCAGGTTGGCGCGGGAGATGGCGGCCATGCGGATGAAGTCGTAGGCCCGCGTGAGAAACGCGGCGAACGTCGAGGCGAACGGCTTCCACCCCCGCGTCTGCAGCCCCACCGCGGCGGCGATCATCTGCTGCTCGGCGATGTACATCTCGAAGTAGCGCTCGGGGTGGGCCTGGGCGAACTTCTCGGCGTAGGTGGAGTTGTTCACCTCGCCGTCCAGCACCACGACGTCCGGCCGCGCATCGCCCAGCGCCCGCAGGGTATCCCCGTAGGCCTCGCGCGTGGCCACGCTGCCGCCCACCTCATACCGCGGCAGTTCCACCGGGCGGGGGGCCGGGAGCGGCTGCGGTCGCTGGTCATCGGGCGCCGCGACGGTGACCGTGATGCGGGGCCGTTCGCCCAGTTCGGCCAGCGCGCGCGCCGCCTCGTCCTTCGACAGCGCCTTGCCGTGCCACCCGTTCTTGTCCTCGATGAAGGAGACGCCTTTGCCTTTGACCGTGCGGGCAATGATCACCACCGGCTGCCCGCTGCCGGCGCCGCTGGTCGCCTCCTGGTAGGCGCGGTCGATCGTCTCGACATCGTGCCCGTCGGTCTCGATGGTGCGCCAGCCGAAGGCGCGGGCGCGCGCCGCATAGACCTCCATGTTCCATCCCACCATCGTCTCGCCGCGCTGGCCGAGCCGGTTTGTATCCAGGATGACGATCAGGTTGTCCAGGTGGTAGTGGCCGGCGTGCTCAAAGGCCTCCCACACAGAGCCTTCGGCCATCTCGCTATCGCCGTGCAGCACCCAGACGCGGTAGGGCAACTGGTCCAGGTACTTGCCGGCCAGCGCCACCCCGACGCCGATGGGCAGTCCCTGTCCCAGGGCCCCGGTGGCCACCTCCACCCAGGGCAGCACCGGTGTGGGATGCCCCTCCAGGCGGCTGCCCTTTTTCCGATAGGTCATCAGCTCGTCGGGGCTGATCGCGCCGGCGGCGGCGAGGAGCGGGTACAGGAGCGGGGTCGCGTGGCCCTTGGAGAAGATCAGGCGGTCGTTGTTGGGGTGCTGCGGGTCGGCGAAGGCGTAGCGCAGGTACCGGGCGAGCAGCACGGCCATCAGTTCGGCGGCGGAGAGCGCGGACGTGGGATGCCCGGAGCCCGCGGCGGTGGTCATGCGGATGGCGTCGGCGCGCAGCTGCTGGGCCAGGTCGCGCACCTGTTCCGTCCAGGTGGTGGCCATGGCTATTCCGGCGCCTCGGTCGTCGCCCGCACCGCCGCCGGCTTGCCCTGCTGGAACTCGTCGATCCCCTGCTCCAAGGCGACCCAGGCCAGCGTGGCGCACTTCACCCGGACGGGGAACTTGCGCACCCCCTGCAGTGCCGCCAGGTCGGTCTCGTCAAAGGCCGACGCCTGGCCGTGCATCATCGCCTTGAAGGACTCAACCAACCCGCGCGCCTCCGCCAGCGTCTTGCCGCGCATCTCTTCGGTCATCATCGACGCGGAGGCCTGGCTGATGGAGCAGCCCCGCCCCTCAAAGTGGACGTCCTGAATCACGCCGTCTTCCACGCGGACGTAGATCGAGAGTTCGTCGCCGCAGAGCGGGTTGGCCCCCTCCACGGTGATGTCGGCGTCGGCGAGATGCCCGCGGTTCCGGGGATGGGCGTAGTGGTCGAGGATGACTTCGCGGTAGAGATCGTCTAAGGCCACGTCTCGGTCTCCTTCCGGCCGCGGGCCGAGACCGTGACGTGCCTAGCGGTCCCGCACCGCGGTGCGCGGGGTGAAGAGCCGCCGCACGACCTCCAGGCCCCGCGTCAGGGCGTCGATGTCCCCCGGGGTATTGTACAGGTAAAGGCTCGCCCGTGTAGATGCGGACAGCCCGAGGCGGCGATGCAGGGGCTGCGCGCAGTGGTGCCCGGCGCGCACGGCGATCCCCTCCTGATCGAGCACCTGAGCCACGTCGTGCGGGTGGGCGCCCTGGACGTCGAAGGCGATGGCCCCGCCGCGCTGCTCGACGTCCTCCGGTCCGTAGACCTTCACACCCGGGACCTCGCGCAGTTGCCCCAGGGCGTAGCGCACTAACTGCCGCTCGTGCTCCCGGATCGCCGCCAGGCCGAACCCTTCCAGGTAGTCGATCGCCGTCCCCCAGACGATGCAGTCGGCGATGTTGGGTGTGCCGGCCTCAAACTTGTGGGGCGGGTCCTTATAGGTGGAAGAATCCAACCCCACAAGCATGATCATCTCGCCGCCGCCGTGGAAGGGCGGCATCGCTTCCAGCAAGTCGTAGCGCGCCCACAGCGCTCCCGCGCCGGTCGGCCCGCACATCTTGTGCGCGGAAAACGCCAGGAAGTCGCACCCCAGGGCCGGCACGTCCACCGGCATGTGCGGCACGCTCTGCGCGCCGTCCACCAGGACCAGGGCGCCGGCGGCGTGCGCCCGCCGCGTGATCTCCTCCACGGGGGTGATCGTCCCGAGCACGTTGGACTGATGCGTCAGGGCGACGAGCTTCGTTCGCTCCGTGAGCAGCGTGTCCAGTTCCTCCAGTGCCAACCGGCCCGCCCCGTCGAAGGGCAGGTAGCGCAGGCGGGCGCCCTTCTCCGCGGCCAGCAGCTGCCAGGGGACGATGTTGCTGTGGTGCTCCATCTCCGTGAGGAGGATCTCGTCCCCGGCGCGGATGTTGGCCCGGCCCCAGGTGGAGGCCACCAGATTGATCGCCTCGGTAGTGCCGCGGGTGAAGACGATCTCCTCGGGGCGCGGCGCGTTGATGAAGCGGGCCACGCGGACGCGGGCGTCCTCGTACGCCTGCGTCGCCTTCTCGGCCAGGAAGTAGATGCCGCGGTGGACGTTGGCGTTGTACTCCTCGTAGTAGCGCGTCAGGGCCTCGAGCACGACGCGCGGCTTCTGCGAGGTCGCGGCGCTGTCCAGGTAGACCAGCGGTTTGCCGTGCATCCGCTGCCGGAGGATGGGAAAGTCTTCCCGCACCCGTTCAGGGATCATGACCCGGCCTCCCCGGCGCGCCGCGCGCGCCCGCCGTCACCGCACCTTGTGCGGCATGCCCACACCCTTGCGAGGTTGGGGCAGCACTAGAACATCCGGCCCTTCGACCTTCACTTCGTACGTGTTGACGGGGCGAACCGCCGGCAGCGAGAGCACCCGGCCGGTGGACAGGTGGAAGCGCGACCCGTGCTTGGGGCAGGCCACGATCTCGCCGCTTACCGACCCCTCGGCCAGCGACGCCTCTTCGTGCGTGCAGGTGTCGTCCACCGCGTAGAACGTCCCACCCACGTTGAACACCGCGATCCGGTAGCCGCCGACGTCGAACCGCCGCCCCTGTCCGGGCGGGATCTCTCCGACGGTCGCGACCCGCACAAACTCGCTCATCTCCCCGCTCACAACTCCGCGATCTTGCGGGCGATCTCCTGTTGCATCTGCTCGCCCAGCCGCGGCAGGGGCACCCGGTCGAGCACCTCAGCGAAGAAGCCGTCCACCACCATCTGCACCGCCTGCCACCGCGTCAGGCCTCGGCTCATCAGATAGAAGAGGTGCTCGTCGTTCAGCCGGCTGGTCGCCGACCCGTGCGTGCAGCGCAGGTCGTTGGCCATGATCTCCAGTTTCGGAATGCTGTCCGACTTCGCACCCGAATTCAGGATGAGGTTGCGGTTGGACTGAAAGGCGTTGGTCTTCTGCCCGCCGGGGTGGACGCGAATCAGGCCGGCGAACACCGCGCGCGCGCTGTCCTTCACGGCGCCCTTGTACAGCAGGTCGCTCAGCGTGTGCGGCGCCAGGTGTTCCTGCAGCGTGTGGAAGTCGAAGTGCTGCGTGCCGTCGCCGAAGTACAGCCCCAGCATCTCCGACTGGCTGCCCGGCCCCTGGAGCTTCGACTCGATGTTCGTCTTCACCAGACTGCCGCCGAAGGCGACGATCAGGCTGCGCAGGCTGGCATCGCGGCCCAGGTGGGCGCGGATCAGGCCGAATTCCCAGACGTTCGCCCCCCAGTCCTGGAAGGCCACGTAGCGCACCTGCGCACCGTCCCGCAGGACCAGTTCAGCGGCGCCGCTGACGACCGTCTGCTGGTTCATCCCCGCAGAACCGAAGATGTCGATGAAGGTGACCTTGGACCCCTCGCCGGCCACCAGCAGCGTGTGCGGGAAGAGGCCGGCGCCGGGAATGTTAAGCCACGTGCTGGTGACCAGCGGCAGCGTGA
>CAYHPT010000141.1:0-4209 GCA_964358435.1 uncultured bacterium
GGTGTATGATAGGTGATAGTTTGCGGCCGGCTACCGCTGCTGCCGGATTCAGGGGCGCAGCGTGGCCTTCTCAGCGCCCGGATCCTCTCCGGCGCTTCCGGCCTGACGGGGGTTGGTGCAGAGCCGGATCAGGTCACAGGCTCTCCGGAGTCTGACGCCCGGGGCGGATGGTGCGCGGCGGAAGGTCGCAGCGGTGGGCCGGAGCCGGGAAGGTTGGTGGGCGGGTGACAGAGGTTCGCGTGGGCAAGGACGAAAGCCTGGACAGCGCGTTGCGTCGGTTCAAGCGTCAGGTGAAGCGGTCGGGCGTCCTCAGCGAGGCCAAGCGGCACGAGCACTACGAGAAGCCCAGCGCCAAGCGCCGGCGGAAGCTGGCGCGTCGGAAGCGCGCTGCCCGCTAAACCCGGAGCCGTTCCGGCGGTGGGTCTCGGGGAGCAACTGGAAGCGGATCTCCGCCAGGCTTTGCGCGGCGGCGACGCCGTGCGCGTCTCCACGATCCGGCTCACCCGGGCCGCGATCAAGAACGCGGAGATCGACAAGCGGCGGCCGCTGACCGACGAGGAGATCCAGGACATCCTCCTTGGGGAAGTCAAACGGCGGCGGGAGGCCATCGAGGCTTTCACGCGCGGTGGGCGGGACGACCTGTCGCGCAAGGAAGCCCTGGAGATGGCCATCCTCACCGAGTACCTCCCCGCGCCCCTGCCGGAAGAGGAATTGCGGCGCATCATCGCGGAGGTCGTCGCCGAACTGGGCGCGGCCTCGCCGGCCGATACCGGCCGCGTCATGGCCGCGGTCATGCCGAAGGTGCGGCGGCGCGCCGCGGGCGCGGTCGTCAACCGACTGGTGCGGCAGGCCCTGGGCGGCTGACGCCCGGCGGCACCGCCCCGGTCCATCATCCCGGCGGGAGAAGGCCATGGCCCGACGCAAGGCAGGCAAACCGGTGAAGCGCGCCCGCAGCGCCGGCGGCGTAGTCTTTCGCCGCGCGCCCGTGGGTCCGGAGATTCTCCTGCTGCAGCACGAGGGCGGCAAGTGGATGCTGCCTAAGGGCACCATCGAAACGGGGGAGACCCCCGAGGCGGTGGCACGGCGAGAGGTGCAGGAGGAGAGCCACCTTTCCCACCTCCGCGTCGTGAGCGACCTGGGCGAGGAGCGCTACTTTTTCTTCTGGCGCTCCGAGGACACCTACTACGACAAGACGGTGCACTACTACCTGATGGAGTTCCTCGGCGGCGAGGAACCCACGCCGCAGAAAGAAGAAGGCTTCATCGCCTGCGAGTGGGTCTCTCTCGACGACGCGGTGGCGCGGATCAAATATAAGGAAACGCGGGAGATCATCCGCCGGGCGCGGGAGGCCCTGGAGTCCGGCGCCCCGGTGCGGACGGGCGGATGAGTCCCGGCATCCTGCGGCGGCGGAGGTTTCCCTAGTCATGGATCCCGCGGAGCGGCGGCGGATTGTCGAGGAGACGTTCCGCAAGTATGGGGAGTTCGTCAATCCCGGTCTGGTCATGCTCTTTCGCCTCGGCGGCGAGACCGTGGAGTGGGAAGCCGAGGGGGCGATCGTCCGAGACATCGATGGGAAGGAGTACCTGGACTTCTCCGGCGGTCCCGCCGTCTTTATCCTGGGGCACCGCCATCCCCGGGTGGTGCAGGCGGTCATCGAGCAGATTCAGCGCATGCCCGCGTCGGTCCGGGCCATGCCGCGTCCGGCGGAGGCCGATCTCGCAGCCCTCATGGCGGAGGTCACGCCGGGGGACCTGCGGTTCAGCTTCTTCTGTCACAGCGGCGCGGAAGCCAATGAAGGCGCGATTAAGCTCGCGCGCCTGGCGACGGGGAAGCCCGGCATCATCGCGACCGAGGGAGCCTTCCACGGCAAGACCATGGGAGCGCTCTCCGCCAGCGGCCGGGACAAATACCGCAAGCCGTTTCAACCCCTCGTGCCGGGTTTTGAGCACGTCCCCTTTGGTGACGCCGACGCTCTAGAGGGGGCCATCGACGACCGGACCGGCGCATTTATGGTCGAGCCGATCCAGGGCGAGGCCGGTGTGCGCATTCCCCCCGACGACTACCTCCCGCGGGTGCGGGAGATCTGCGACCGTCACGGCATCCTGTTGATTGTTGATGAAGTGCAGACGGGCATGGGGCGGACGGGGCGCATGTTCGCCTGCGAACACGCGGGCATCGTGCCCGATATCCTGACGACGGCGAAGGGCCTGGGCGGCGGCGTCATGCCCCTCGGGGCCTTCACCGCGCGGCCACACTTGTGGGAGAAGATGACGGCCGATCCGTTCCTCCACTCCTCGACCATGGGGGGCAACCAGGCGGCGTGCGCCGCGGGCGTGGCTACGATCCGCACCATCCTGGAGGAGAACCTCCTCCCGCGCGCCACGGAGATGGGGGACCTCCTGCTGGCGGGCCTGCGCGAGCTGCAACGGCGGCACGCGAGTCTCATCCGCGATGTCCGGGGCAAGGGGCTGCTGCTCGGGGTGGAGTTTGAGAACTCGGACATCGCCTTGCTGGTGGCCGGCTGGGCGTTGCCCCGCGGGTTGATCGCCTACTTCTCTCTGAATAACCCGACGGTGCTGCGCATCGCCCCGCCGCTGATCATCACGCGCGAACAGATTGCCACGGGCCTTGACCGTCTCGACGGAGCCCTCAACGATGTTACGCAACTCCTCCAGGAGGTGGAATCCTCGCCGTAGGCCGCCCGGTTATCATCGCCTGCGGCCGGGCCCGGGAGTCCAGGGCAGGGGTTTTGACAGGGTCGGGTTTCCGGCTATAGTGGAAGGGCAAGAAGAACGCGGCCGGCGGAGTTGGGCCGGCCGGCGATGACGGGGTCAATCCCCGGGACGGTCAGGAGAGAGGAGGCGGTGGTGCGAGCCTCCGGCCGCAACGGGGGGCGCCGCCCCAGAGCTGTGGACGAGGGCCCGGGATGGGCTGAGTCCGCCGGGGTTCGCCCGTAACCGCGAGACGAGCGTCGGGCGGGCGCGCAGCGCCGGCCCGGAAGCGGGGTGGTACCGCGGGAGCACCTCTCGTCCCTCAGGATGAGAGGTGTTTTTGTTGGGGTGAGGGAGCGATGACAGCCACGACCTGGACCGGGAAGCGAGTCCGGGAGACGTTTCTCCAGTTCTTCGCCGAACGCGGGCATACCATCGTGCCCAGTTCCTCCCTGGTGCCCGCCGGCGACCCCACGCTGCTCTTCACCAGCGCGGGGATGGTGCAGTTCAAGAACGTCTTCCTCGGTCTGGAGCAGCGGCCCTACGACCGCGCCGTCACAGTGCAGAAGTGCCTGCGCGTCTCCGGGCACCACAACGACCTCCAGACCGTCGGACCGAGCCCGCGCCACCACACATTCTTCCAAATGTGCGGCAACTTCGCCTTTGGCGCGTACTCCAAGCGCGAGGCCATCCGCTACGCCTGGGAGTTGATGACGCGGGTCTACGGCCTGCCCGCCGAGCGCCTGTACTTTACCGTCTTTGAAACCGACGACGAGGCGCTGCAGGCGTGGCGGGAGCTGGGCGTGCCGGCCGAGCGCATCTACCGCATGGGGGAGAAGACCAACTTCTGGATGATGGGCGACGTCGGGCCGGTGGGGCCGACCAGCGAGCTGCACTACGACTGGGGGCGGGAGTACTGCACCTGCGGCCGGGACGACTGCAGCGTGGCGCTGGACAATGACTGCGGCCGCTGGCTGGAGATCTGGAACCTGGTCTTCATGCAGTACGACCAGGCCCCCGACCGCACGCGCACGCCCCTGCCGCGCCTGGGGGTGGACACCGGGATGGGACTGGAGCGGGTCGCCGCCGTCCTGCAGCAGCAATACAGCAACTTCGACACCGACCTCTTTGCGCCGATCCTGGCGTGCATCCGCGCGCTGCTCGGACACTCGGCGGAGGAGATGCGACGGGCCATCACCGCCTACCGGGTGATCGCCGACCACGCGCGCTCCACCGCCTTCCTCATCGCCGACGGCGTGATGCCGGGGAATGAGGGGCGGGCCTACGTCCTCCGGATGATCATACGCCGCGCCGTGCGCTACGGCCGGCGGGTGGGTCTGGAGCGGCCGTTCCTCAGCGCGGTCACCGACGCTGTCGTGGAGACGATGGGCGAGGTCTATCCGGAGCTGGCCCAGCGCCTGGAGTTCATCCGCCTCACCGTCATTGCCGAGGAGGAGCGCTGCGTCCAGACCCTCGCCGTTGGCCTGCAGCGGTTGGA
>CAYHPT010000142.1:0-3314 GCA_964358435.1 uncultured bacterium
TTCCTTCGTCAGGTCGGTCTTCAGCAGCATGGGGTCATCGCTGTTGACCGTCACGGGCACTCCCGACTTGAGCAGCGTGCGCAGCGGGTGATCCGCCAGGGAGGGCACCAAACCCAGGCGGAGGTTGCTGGTGGGGCAGATCTCGAGGGTCACCTCGTGCTCCCGCAGGTAGGCCAGCAGGTCGGGATCCTCCACGGCGCGGATGCCGTGCCCGATGCGCTGCGCCCCCAACTGGTAGATCGACGTCCAGATGCTGGTGGCGCCGGTGAACTCGCCGGCGTGCACGGTGACGCCCAGGCCCGCCTCCCGCGCCCGGTCCACCGCCCGGACGAACATCGCCGGCGGGTAGTTAGCCTCGTCCCCCGCCAGGTCGATGCCGACCACGCGGAGGTCCCGACTAGCGGAGGCTTCCGCGATGATCTGCTCCGCCTGTTCCGGGCCGCGCTCGCGGACGACCGTCACGAGAAACGCGCTGTGCACCCCCGGCTCCGCGGCGGCGGCGGCCTGCGCCATCGCCTCCAGCATCGGCCGCACGCCCAGGGTCGTGAACCCACGGCGCCCACCCACCCGGATCTCCACGTAACGGACGTTCTGCGCCGCGGCGGCGGCTAGCAGGTCGGCGGTGATGCGCGTGATGTTCTCCGCAGTGTAGACCTCGTCGGGGATGCGCCCCGCCCGGCTGGCATAGCGCAGCCGGCGCAGCCGGTCATACCCGGTGAAGGCGCCGGGATCGGCGATCAGGTGCGGGTCCACGATGGTGGGATCGTCGGGGTGCGACTGCGCGAGCAGACGGCGGAGCCGGAGCGAGGTTTCCAGGTGCAGATGCAGTTCGACCTTCGGCAGGGTCCGAATCAGGTGGGGCATTGATGCCATTATATGCCACAGGCGACAGAACGGCCAATCACCGCCCCCTGCGGACTTCCCAACCCCCTTTCCGTCGATATAATGGATAGGTATTCAGAGGGGCCGGGAGCGATTGCGCCCGTTGGAGGAGCGGATGGCGTCAAAGCGGGGGGAGGCGAAGGTGCGGACGGAGCGCACTCCGGCCGAGCCGGACCTGGCCTCCTCTGTCCCCTGGTACCGCCTGATGGTGATCACCCGGCGCTTCGAGGATGAGGCCGAGCGGGCCTTCCGCCGGGGGAAGATCGGCGGTTACCTCCACCTCTACAGCGGACAGGAGGCGGTGGCCGCCGGATTTCTGGCCGCGATCCGCCCGGACGACATCTTCTTCACCGCCTACCGCGACCACGCCCACGCCATCCTCCGCGGTATCCCACCGGAGGCGGTGATGGCGGAGATCTTCGGCAAGCAGACGGGCGTGGCCAAGGGCAAGGGCGGGTCGATGCACCTCTTCGACGTCTCCCGCGGCTTCTACGGGGGCTACGGCATCGTCGGCGCGCACATCCCCCTGGCCACCGGCGCGGCCTACGCCCTGCGCTACCAGGGCACCGACCGCATCTGCCTCTGTTTCCTCGGGGACGGGGCGATGAACTCCGGATCCTTCCATGAACCGGTAAACATGGCTGCCGTCTGGGGCCAGGACGGCATGTGCCCCATCGTGTACATCGTCGAGAACAATAAGTACGCCATGGGTACGTCCGTGGACCGATCCACCGTGGTTACGCACCTCGCCTCCAAGTTCGGCCTGCACGGCATCGCGAACGAACAGGTCGACGGGCAGGACTTCCTGACGGTGCAGCGGGCCGCGGAGCGCATCGTCGCGCAGGTCCGCGCCACGGGCCGCCCGTACGCCATTGAAGCGATCACCTACCGGCTGGTCGGCCACGGCGCGGCCGACCTCTTCCAGCCCTACCGCAACAGGGAAGAGGTCGAGGAGTGGAAGCAGCGCGACCCGATCCAGATCCTCGGGCGCGTACTGCGCCGGGCCGGCGTCCTGGACGACGCGCAGGTGGACGCGATCCACAAGGAAGCGGAGGAGAAGGTCGCCGCCGCCATCAAGTACGCGGCGGAGAGCCCCGAGCCGCCGCCGGAAGAGCTCACCCGCGACGTCTCCGCGCCGGGCTAGGCCATGGCGCAGATCCTGACCTACCGCGACGCGCTGCGCGCCACCTTGACGGAGGAGATGGACCGCAACCCTGCGGTCGTGCTCCTGGGCGAGGACATCGGCGTCTACCAGGGCACCTTCCGCATCACCGCCGACTTCCTGACACGCTTCGGGCCCAAACGGGTCATCGACACGCCGATCTCCGAACTCGGTTTCGTCGGCGCGGCCGTCGGCATGGCGATGCTGGGGCTGCGTCCCGTGGTCGAGGTGATGACCTGGAACTTCTCCCTGCTCGCCGCGGACCAGATCCTGAACAACGCGGCGAAACTGCGCTACTTCTCCGGCGGCCAGGTGAATGTGCCGCTGGTGATCCGCGGCCCCAACGGCGCCGGCGTGCAGCTCTCCGCGCAGCACTCCCAGAGCCTGGAGGCGCTCTACGCCCATTTCCCCGGACTGTGGGTGGTGACGCCGGCCACGCCGGCGGACGCGCGGGGGCTGCTCCTGACCGCGCTGCGCGGCAAGGACCCGGTGGTCTTCCTGGAGAACGCCGCCCTCTACGGGGCGAAGGGCGAGGTGCCGGACGGCGACGCCCCCATCCCCTTCGGGCAGGCGGAGATCATGCGCCGCGGGCGTGACGTGACGATCATCTCGTACAGCCGGATGGTGCACCTGGCGCTCGTGGCGGCGGAGCAACTGGCGCAGGAGGGCATCGAGGCGGAGGTGATCAACCTGCGCACGCTGCGGCCGCTGGACGGCGAGACGCTGATCCGCTCCGTGCGGCGGACGCACCGGGCGGTGGTGGTGCAGGAGCAGTGGCGGCCCTTCGGTGCCGCTGCCGAGATCGCCGCGGTCATCTACGAAGGCGCCTTTGACCTGCTGGACGCGGTGGTGGAGCGCGTCACCGGAGCGGATGTGCCGATGCCCTACGCCCGCAACCTGGAACTGCTGGCCCTCCCCCATGAGCGCGACATCATCGCCGCGGCCCGGCGGACCCTCTACCGCCAGTAGGAGACGACGCGATGGCCGAGGTGATCATGCCGAAGATGGGCGACGCCATGACGGAGGGCAAGATCCTGCGCTGGATGAAGCGCCCCGGCGACGCGGTGCAGGCGGGCGAGGCCATCGCGGAGATCGAGACGGACAAGGTGAATGTGGAACTGCCGGCAGACGAGGCCGGCGTCCTCTCCCAGATTCTGGTGCCGGAAGGCCAGGCGGTGCCGGTCGGCCAGCCGATTGCCGTGATCCGAAAGCCCGGGGAGGAGAAGGGGGGGGCCGGGGGGGCCACAACCAACGCCCCCCACACCCCCAA
>CAYHPT010000142.1:3324-4196 GCA_964358435.1 uncultured bacterium
CCACCGCCGGGGTGGTCTTGGGGGGGGGGGGGGGCCCCGCCGGCCCCCCACCCCCCCCCCTTTGGGGGCCCCCCCGCCCCCGCCTCTGCGCCCATCGTGCCACAGGCACCCGGCGCCGCGCAGCCGACGCCCGCTGGGCCCGCGCCGGAGCGAGTGCCGCCGGAGGAGCGGATTAAGGCGTCGCCGCTGGCACGGCGGCTGGCGCGCGAGCGCGGGATCGACCTGGCCGAGATTCAGGGCACGGGGCCAGAGGGACGTATTACTAAGGAAGACGTCGAAGCTTACATTGCGCGGCGGGCCGGGGCGCCCGTCGCTACGGAACGACACTCCGCGCCGAGCGCCCCGGCCGCGCCACAAACTGGAGCCCCCACGCTTTCCGCTGAAGACGTCCCGCTGACCCGGATGCGGCAGACGATCGCGCGCCGCATGACGGAGAGCAAGCAGCAGGTCCCGCACTTCTACGTCACCGTCGAGATCCTGATGGACGAGGCGCTGAGCGTGCGTCAGCAACTCAACGACACGCTCGGCGAAAAAGCCGTCTCCGTCAACGACCTGGTGCTGCGGGCGGCGGCGCTGGCGCTGCGCGCCTTCCCCAACCTGAACGCCTCCTTCACCGGCGAGGCCGTGCACCGGCACGGGGAGATCCACGTGGGATTCGCCGTCGCGCTGCCGGAGGGGCTGATCGTCCCGGTGATCCGGAACTGTGATCAGAAAAGCCTGGTGCAGATCGCGCGCGAGGCCAAGGACCTCACCGAGCGCGCCCACCGTGGGCGGCTCCGCCCCGAGGAACTGCAGGGCGGCACCTTCACCGTCAGCAACCTGGGGCTGTAGGCTCCGGAGGATTTCGCCGCCATCATCAACCCGCCGCAGGC
>CAYHPT010000143.1:0-4121 GCA_964358435.1 uncultured bacterium
ACGCTCCGGGCGTTAGTGGCCACGGCATCGCTGGAACTGGGCATCGACATCGGGCACGTCGACCTGGTCTGCCACGTGGGCGCGCCGCGACTGCTCTCCACCCTGCTGCAGCGGGTCGGCCGCTCGGGACACTGGCTGGCGGCGGTGCCCCAGGGCATCCTCTACCCGCTGACGCGTGACGACCTGGTGCAGTGCGCGGCGGCCGTCCGGGCCGTGCGCGCCGGAGAACTCGACCGCATCATCATCCCGAGCAAGCCGCTGGACATCCTGGCGCAGCAGATGGTCGCGATCGCCGCGAGCGGGGAGATTGCCGAGGAGGACCTCTGGCGGATGGTGCGGCGGGCCGCACCCTTCCGCACTCTGACCCGCGACGAGTTTGACGCGATTCTGGAGATACTGAGCGAAGGCATCGCCACGGGCCGCGGCCGGCGCTCCGCCTACCTGCACCGCGACCGCGTCAACGGCGTCGTGCGCGCCCGGCGCGGCGCCCGGATCGCGGCCATCACCTCCGGCGGGGCCATCCCGGACGTCGCCGACTACGACGTCATCGAGGAACCTACCGGTACCTTCGTCGGCAAGGTGAACGAGGATTTTGCCATCGAGTCCATGGCGGGCGACGTTTTCCTCCTGGGGAACCGCTCCTGGCGCATCAAGCGGGTGGAGTCGGGGCGTCTCCGGGTGGAAGACGCGCAAGGTGTGCCGCCCAACATTCCGTTCTGGCTGGGGGAAGCACCCGCGCGTTCGATGGAACTGTCGCGCGCGGTCTCCGACTTGCGGGTGGAGGTGGCCGCCCGGCTGAAGGACCCGCCGGCTGCCATCACCTGGCTGATGGAAGAGACCGGCCTCCCGCAGCCGGGTGCGGAGCAGATTGTCGGCTATATGGCCGCCACCGCGCAGGTCCTGGGGACCGTGCCCACGCAGCAGGCCATCGTCGCCGAGCGCTTCTTCGACGAGGCCGGCGGCATGCAACTCGTACTGCACGCCCCCTTCGGCGGCCGCATCAACCGCGCGTGGGGCTTTGCCCTGCGCAAGCGCTTCTGCCTGACCTTCGACTTTGAACTGCAGGCTGCGGCCACCGACGACGGGATCGTACTGTCGCTGGGGGAGCAGCACTCCTTCCCGCTGGACAGCGTCTTCAGCTTCATCCGCCTGGCCACGCTGCAGGAAGACCTGATCCAGGCGCTCCTGCCCTCGCCGATGTTCGGCAACCGCTGGCGGTGGAACGCCACGCGGGCGCTGGCCATCCTCCGGTTCGAGCGCGGGCGCAGGGTGCCGATGCCGTGGCAGCGGATGCGCGCGGACGACCTGCTGGCCGCGGTCTTCCCCGACCAGGTGGCCTGCCAGGACAACCATGCCGGGCCGATCATCCCGCCCGATCATCCGCTGGTGAACGAGACAATCCAGAACTGCCTGCGCGAGGCGATGGACGTCGACGGCCTGCGCGAGATTCTCCTGGCGATCGAACGTGGGGAGATTCGCGCAGTGGCGGTGGAGACGCCGGCGCCGTCGCTGATGTCCCACGAGATCCTGAACGCGAACCCCTACGCCTTCCTGGACGATGCCCCGCTGGAGGAGCGGCGGGCGCGGGCGGTCTCGCTGCGGCGGACCGACGTGGACCTGGCGGAAGGGTGGGGCGCCCTCGATCCTGAGGCCATCGCCCTGGTGCGCAGCCAGGCCTGGCCGGACGTGCGCGCCGCCGACGAACTGCATGACTTTCTGCTCACGGTGGGTGTCCTGCCCCTGCAGGATGCGGAGCCGTGGCAGCCGTTTGCCGAGGGATTGCTGGCCACGCGCCGCGCCGCGGTGGCCTCGTGGGAGGGTCCGGAGGGACCGCGTCAGGGGTTGGTGGCGGCGGAGCGACTCCCGATGATCCAGGCGGTCCTCGGGTCACTCTCGCTCGATCCGCCCATCACCGCACCTCCGGGGGTGCGGATCTGCACTGCGGACGAAGCGGCGACCACCATCGTTCAGGGCTGGCTCGAAGCCGGCGGTCCCACCACCGCGCGGGCACTCTCCTCCCGCATCGGCTTATCGGCCTCCACCGTGGAGATTGCGCTGGCCGCCCTGGAGGGCCGCGGGGTGGTGCTTCGCGGCCACTTCACGAAGGAGGCGCCGTCCGACGAGACGGAGTGGTGCGACCGGCGGTTGCTGGCGCGCATCCACCGCCTGACGCTGGGCCGGCTGCGGCAGGAAATCGAACCCGTCACCACGGCGGACTTCGTCCGCTTCCTCCTGCGTTGGCAGCACCTGGCTCCCGGGACGCAGCTGCACCGCCGCGAGGGGCTGGCCACGGTCATCGGGCAACTAGGAGGACTGGAACTACCCGCCCCCGCTTGGGAGCAGTGGGTCCTGCCGGCGCGCGTCGCCCGTTACGACCCGGCCGATCTGGAGAACCTCTGCCTTACCGGCGTCGTGGCGTGGGGGCGGCTCGCGCACAAGGAACCTGTCGAGAACGACAACGGAAACGGGAACGGTCACCGGCCGCGGCGGGCACGGCAGGCGCCCACCCGACAGGCACCGCTGGCGCTGCTGCTGCGGGAGGATTTGCCCTTCCTGCTGCACGAGCGGCCGGTGGTGTGGTCCGAGGTGGAGGGTCTCTCCCGGGAGGCGCGTGACGTCGCGGCGTATCTGGCCCAGCGCGGGGCATCGTTCCTGAACGACATCGCCCGCGGGACCGAGCACGTGCCGGCCGCGGTCGAGGATGCGCTGTGGGAACTGGTGGCGCGCGGCCTGGTCACCGGAGACGGCATCGCCGGCCTGCGCGTCCTGCTGCAGCCGGAGGTGAAGCGCCGCGCGCCGCGCCGGCGGTTGCGCGCGATCCGCGGCGGCCGCATCCCGCAGCGCCTGATGCCGGTGGGGCGCTGGTCGCTGTGGGGCGTGGGGGAGGGCGAGGCGCCCTCGGCCGCCGATCGCCCCGAGTTCGTCGCGCGGCAACTGCTGCGGCGCTACGGCGTGGTCTTTCGCGATTTGCTGGGGCGGGAGAACCACATCCCACCCTGGCGCGTGCTGCTGAACGTCTACCGGCGCCTGGAGGCCCGGGGGGAGATCCGCGGCGGGCGGTTCGTCGGCGGCTTTGTCGGCGAGCAGTACGCCCTGCCCGAGGCCGTGGACGCCCTCCGCACGGTGCGCCGGTCGCAGCCGTCCGGCGAATTCGTGCTTGTCAGCACCGCCGACCCGTTGAACCTCGTCGGCATCGTCCTCCCCGGCGGGCGCGTCTCTCCGTTCGCCCACCAGATGATCGCCTACCGCGACGGCGTGCCCATCGAGGTGGGCTCGCTCGGGGCGATTCGCAGCCGGCTGCAACTCGGGGAAGCTAAGTAGACTAACCCATGCGGTGGACTGCTCTCCTTCTCCTGCTGGCGCTCCTTGCGCCCGCCGTTTCGCCCGCGACGGCCCAGCCCACGACGGCCGCTCCGCTGCGCGTCGTCCTGGACAATGGGCTCACCGTGATCGTCCAGGAGAACCACGCCACCGAGATCGTGACCCTGCAGGCCTGGGTGAAGGTGGGCTCGCGGGACGAGAGCGACGAGACCAACGGCGCGGCCCACTTCGTCGAGCACATGCTGTTCAAGGGAACGCAGCGCCGCAAGGTCGGGCAGATCGACCGGGAGGTGGAGGGGCTGGGCGGCATCCTCAACGCCTCCACCTCGTTCGACTACACGCAGTACTTCATCGTCGCGGCCAGCCGCTTCTTCGACCGGGTCCTGGACATCCAGGCGGACGCGCTGATGCGTTCCACCTTTGACCCGCAGGAATTCGGACGCGAGCGGCTGGTCATCATCGAGGAGTTGAACCGACGAGACGACACGCCCTCGACCCGCATCTTCGACGCCCTCTACACCACGGCGTACACGGTGCACCCGTACCGCCGGCCCATCGGGGGCGCACGCGCGGTGATCCAGCAGATGACGCGCGACCAGTTGTTCGGGTTCTACACGACCCACTACGCGCCGGGGAACGTCACCGTGGTGATCGTGGGTGACGTCAACGCGCAGGACGCGGTAAACAAAGTCCGGCGGGCCTACGGGGCCTGGCGGCGCCCGGCGCCGTCCCGGCAGCAGTTCGCCCCCGAGCCCCCGATTGCGGCGGTGCGCCGAGCGGTGATCGAGGGAGACGTGCGC
>CAYHPT010000144.1:0-3290 GCA_964358435.1 uncultured bacterium
ATCCACCGGAAGGGCTGGAACCAGCCGGGCACCGACGGCTTCAAGCAGTTCGCCGCGGGCCAACTCGGCATGCTGCTGGCCGGCAACTGGTACCTGCCGACCGCCCGGGAGAGCGGTGTGAGCTTTGGGTTCCACTACGTGCCGAAGTTCTTCGACAAGCCTACGACCTGGGGCGACAGCCACAACCTGGTGATGCCGCGCCAACGCCCGGACCGGGTGAGCAATGAGGTGCTGGTCGCGGCCATCAAGGCGATCAAGTGGATCAACGAGCACTCCGACATGTGGGGCGTCTACGGCGGGCACATCCCCGCCTACCTACCGGCCCAGAAGTCGAAGATGCTGCTGGAGTCCGACTCCTGGCGGCTGGCGCTCAAGAAGTTCACCGACATGGCGAACGCGGGCTGGGTCCACTATCCGCTGACCCACGAGAAGGCGCCGCAGGTGCACGCGGCCATCGAGCCGCATATCCAGGAAGCCTACAACGGCCGCCTGGCGCCGCGCGACGCCCTGGCCCGCGCAGAAGCCGAGGTTAACCGCGTGCTGGCCGGTTGACGATGGGCGGGGCGGGGCGCCGGCTGCGCCCGCCCCGCCGCCGGCCGCCCCTGGTCCTATGCGCCGCCGCTTCCCGCTCGGACGCATCGTCGAAATCACGGCGTTCGTCCTGCCCTTTGCCGCGTTCTGGATCCTATTCCGTCTCGGACCCGTCCTCTACGGGTTCTTCATCAGCCTCTACCGCTGGGACCCGTTAGGTGACGTGACGTTCCTGGGTCCTGGAAACTACCTGAAACTCGCCCGCGACCCTCGCTTCTGGAACGCGCTCGTTAACACCCTGGAGTTTGCGGTAATCGCGATCCCTCTGATCGCGGGCATCGGCCTGCTGCTGGCGGTGTTCATCTTCGGCGGGCGCGGCCGGCGCGCAGCGGCGTGGATGGAGGCCGGCTTCTTCTTCCCGTACCTCCTGACGGTCTCCATTGTGGGGCTGGTGTGGCGGTGGATGTTCGACCCGGACTTCGGCGTGGTCCTGCTGACGCTGCGGCAGATCGGCCTGCATCCGCCCACGTTTCTCAACGAGCCGCGCTGGGCTATTCCTGTCATCGCCCTGGCCACGGCCTGGTGGCTGTCGGGTTACCGGATGGTCCTGTTCCGCGCCGCACTGGAGGACATCCCGGAGGAATTGTACGAGGCGGCGCGACTGGACGGGGCCAGCGGCGCGCGGATCTTCTTCACTGTCACGCTGCCGCTGCTCAGACCGGCGATCCTGTTCGCGCTGGTCCTCACGACGATCTCCGGCTTCATCGTCTTCGGCCAGGTGCTCATGATGACCGCCGGCGGCCCGGGCCGGGCCTCTGAAGTACTGGCGCTGTATCTCTACCGCTACGGCTTTGAGTATCTGGAGATGGGGCAGGCCGCAGCGGTGGGGACGGTATTGTTCCTGATCATCCTGGGACTGACACTGCTGTCCTTCCGATGGCTGGGATTCGAGTCGGAACTGTAACACAGGAGGGCCCCCGCGCGGCGGCCCCCGCCGTCCGCCGCGGTCGGCCGCCGCGGTCGGGCGCCGTGCTTCTGTGGCTGGCCATGGGCGCGCTGGTGCTGCTGTGGGTGGCGCCGATCGCCTGGATGTTCGCCACCGCCGTCAAGCCCACGCCGGAGATTTTCGCCAGCCCGCCGCACTGGATCCCGCGCGATCTCACGGCGAAGCACCTCCAAGTGGTGCTGACCCGCTGGCCGTTCCCCCGGTGGATCCTCAACAGCGTCATCGTGGCGGGCGTGACGACGATTCTATCAACGCTGGTGTCCATCCCCGCCGCCTACGCTTTCGCCCGGCTGCGCTGGCGGGGCCGGGACATGCTGTTCCTGCTGTTCCTCTCGTCGATGCTGATCCCGCTGGAGGTCAACGTCATCCCGCTGTACTTCTTGATGAATCGCCTGCACCTGCTGAATACGTATCCGGCGGTCTTTCTACCCATGATCGGCATGCCCATCGGCATCTTCCTGCTGCGGCAGTTCTTCCTCAACATCCCGTTCGAGCTCGACGACGCGGCACGCGTGGACGGCTGCGGCAGCGTCCGGATCCTCTGGCATATTATCCTGCCGCTGACCCGGCCGGCCCTGGCGGCGCTGGCCATCTACATGTTCACCTTTGCCTGGAACGAGTTCTTCTGGTCGATGATCGCGCTGCAGTCCCCGCGGATGTTCACACTGCCAATCGGCCTGCGGGCGCTGCAGGGCGCCTACGACATCGACTACGGCATCATGATGGCCGGCTCGGCCCTGGCAGCGCTGCCGGCGCTCGTCGTCTTCCTCTTCCTGCAACGGTCGATCATCCGCGGCATCGCCATGACCGCCCACCGCTAGGCTGGGGAGCCGGGAACCAGGGGGCAGCCGATGCAGATCGTCGCGCAGTACGCCGCTACGAATCCGCTGCCGACGGCCTTCTGCCACGGCGCCACGCTGCTGCCGCTTGAGGACGGCGACCTGCTGGACGCCTGGTTCGGCGGTACGGCGGAGGGGCTCCCGGACTCCGGCATCTACGTCGCCCGACTACGGGCCGGCGCCACCGCCTGGGAGCCGCCGGAACAGGTCGCGCCGCCGGACGGCCATCCCTGCGGAAACCCGGTGCTGTTCGCGGGCGCCCCCGGAGTCGTTTGGCTGACCTACTTCCGGGTCTGGGGCGAATGGTGCACCGGCGGGAAGCCCTGCGCCCGCGTTTCGACGGACGGCGGCCGGACCTGGGGCCCGGAGATGGTACTGCTGGACCGGGCCGGCGTGCTAACGAAGAACAAGCCGCTGCGCCTCGGCAGCGAGCTGCTGCTGCCGGTCTACGATGAGGTCCGCTGGCAGGTCGGGATCGCGCGCCTGGACGTCTCGCGGCATCAGGAGCGCTGGCACTTCGACGACCTAGCCATCGGCGCCGGCAGCGGCGTGCCGATGATTCAGGGCACGCTGGCCGAGGCACCGGCGGGCCGGCTGCTGATGCTGATGCGCACGAAGGTGGGCCGGATCTGGCAGGTCGAAAGTCGCGACCACGGACGCACGTGGGAGAATCTCTGTCCCACGCCACTGCGCAATCCCAACGCCGGGATCGACCTGATCCGGCTGCCCGACGGTCGGCTCTGGTTGTGCTACAACAATACCGACCGCGGCCACGACCCGATGCGGTGGGTACTGCGCTACCCGCTGGGCGTGGGGGAGAGCACCGACGCCGGCTTGTCATGGCGCAACATTCTGACGCTGGAAGCCGGGCCGGGAGAACACTCGTATCCGGCGATCGTCACCGATGCGCACGG
>CAYHPT010000144.1:3300-4120 GCA_964358435.1 uncultured bacterium
GTGATCAGCAAGGTGATCTTGCCCAACGCCCGCGCCTACACGCGGCTGCGGGGGGATATCCGGCACGTAGTGCTCGCACCCTGAGGGGAGGACGTCATGGCTTCGATCGGGGAGACCGCGGCGCGGCTGCGGGGTGTGATCGCCGCGATGCCGACGCCCATGGACGCTGCGGCTGCCGTGGATCTTGCCGGCGCCACCCGGCTGAGCGAGTGGCTGGTCGGAAGAGGCGTCGATGGGATCTTCGTCTGCGGGACGACCGGCGAGGGGCCGCTGCTGTCCGACGAGGAACGGGTGGCCATCGTGCGGGAGGCCGTGCGGGCGGCGGGCGGGCAGGTGCCGGTCGTCGCACACGTGGGCGCGGCGACCACGGCGCAGACCATCGACCTCGCGCGGCGCTGCACGGACGCCGGTGCCGACGCCCTGAGCGTGATCACCCCGTACTTCTTCCGCTATCGCGACGAAGAGTTGATCGCGCACTACTCCGCGGTAGCCGCCGCGGTGCCCGACCATGCGGTGCTCGCCTACAGCCTGCCGGCGCTGGCCGGGAACACGGTGACGCCCGCGGCGGTCCGGGCGCTGCGCGCGATCCCGAACCTAGTCGGCCTGAAGGACAGCACCGGCGACGAGTACGGGCTGGTGCAGCTGGCCGAAGCGGGCGGGCAGGAGTTCCGGCTCATCGTGGGCGCGGACCTGCTCTCGCTAGAGGTGCTGGTGATGGGCTGGGCCGGGATGATCTCCGGGCCGGCCAGTGCGATCCCCGAGCCCTATGTGGCTCTGTGGGAAGCCGCAGCCGGAGGCCGCTGGCCCGAGATCGCCGCAG
>CAYHPT010000145.1:0-4117 GCA_964358435.1 uncultured bacterium
GCGCCCGCGCGAGGGGAGGACCTCCACGACCTCGACGAACGCGGTGATCGCGTCGCCGGGACGCACCGGTGCGGTGAAGCGGAACTCCTGATGCTCCAGAATCGTCCCCGGCCCCGGCATCTTGGTGCTGATCACCGCCACGACCAGCCCGGCCGTGAGAATCCCCGGGGCGATGCGGCCCCGGTAACGACTGGCCGCGCCGTACGACTCGTCCACGTAGAGCGGGTTGAGGTCTCCCGTCATGCCGACATAGAGATGGATATCTGCGTCAGTGACGATCTTGGTGATGGCCGCGCGATCGCCGACCGCCAGCTCGTCCACCGTCTTCCCCAGTGCCAACCCGGTCACGGCACACACCTCCTCTTAAGCCGGCTGCGACTGCAGGTAACTGTCGCAGTAGATCTCCTGATTGAGCAGGATGCTGGCGGTGCGCAGCACGTCCATCAGGTCCTTGTCCAGCGGGTCCAGGATCGCCGCGTCGCAGCCTGCGGCCATGGCCATGGCCAGATAGGTGCGGTTGATCAGGCTGCGGTTGGCCGTCCCCTGGGAGACGTTGGAGAGGCCGATGATGATGTGCGGCGGCGGCTCGCAGAGCGTGCGGAACGTGGGCATCGCCGCCAGCGCCTCCCGGCACTGGTCCTGCGCTGCGTTGACCGGGAGGACGACCGGGTCCAGGTAGAGGCGATCGGTGGGAACCCCGGTCTCCATCGCCCGGGCCACGATGGCCAGCGCGATCTCCGCGCGTGCCGCGGCGTTGCGCGGGATGCCGCGCTCGTCGATGGTCAGGGCGATCAGCCCCGCCCCGAACTCCTGGGCCAGCGGTAGAAGCGCATCCAGCTTCTCCTGCGCGCCAGTGGTGGAGTTGATCAGCGTCCGCCCGCGGCAGGCGCGCAGCCCCGCGGCGGCGACGGCCGGTTTGGGGCTGTCGATGGAGAGGGGAACGTCGGTGGCCTCCTGCACGGTCTGCACGAGCCAGGTCATCACGTCGGCCGGGTCCTCGCCCGTGGGCCCGGTGTTGATGTCCAGGGCGTGCGCGCCGGCGGCCACCTGCCGCCGGGCCAGGTCGGCGATCGCGGCGGTGTCACGTTCCCGAATGGCGCGGGCCACCGAGCGAAACATCCCGTTGATGCGCTCGCCGATGATGAACATCGCGACCTCCTCCTACGTCCCCGCCGGGACCGCCGTCAGGTCTGCGATCGCCCGCTGCACCGCCGCCACGGACTCCGGGTGCAACAGCACCACGATGTCCGCGCCCGACTGCAGGAAGGCGGCGGCGGTGGCCGCTTCCCACGCCGGGCCGCGGTGCGCCGCGACGCCCCAGGCCGGCATCGCCGTCTCGGGCAGGCGTGCCTCTTTGGCCTTCCAGGCCTCATCGGCGACGATGGCCAGCATCGGCTGCGCCAGCATCTTGTCGCCCTGCAGGCCGGCCAGGCGGATGCGTTCCATGATCGAGTACTCGTACTCCAGGCCGTATCCCAGGGAGGCGTTGCCGGGGTGCAGGACGATCCGGTCCGGGGGTAGCCCCATCTCGCTGATCAGGATGTTGAGCTGTTTCTGGATGTTCACATCGATGGGGGCTTCGGCCAGGACGGTGTGGCCGTCGGCCAGGCACGCCACGACGAGGGTCTTGTAGTTCTCGGGCACGGCGACGCCGACGAGACAGCGCTCGCCCTTCGCCGCCTCCGTCACCCGCGGCCAGACCTCGTTGTCCTTGTCGGCGTGGCCGCAGCCCACGATGATCAGTGGCACGGGCACCGCGTCGAGAACGGCCCGCACCGTGGCCGCGGCCGCATCCGGCGACGCGTCCTGCCAGTCGGGGTGGGGGCTCTGCAGGCGCAGGCAGATCAACTCGGCGCCGTAGACGTCCACGCACCTGCGGGCCCACTCCGCCGGCGATCCGATGACGTCGGCCAGCGGCCCACGCAGATGCTCGGGCCAGTCCGGCGGGACCGCGTCCAGCACCTCCATGGCGACCAGGGGCTGGTGGGGACTGGGCGCGTCGCCCGGCAGGAAGGGGAGCGCGGCGTGCCCGCCGACCGTCACCGTCCGGACGCGCGTCCCGCCCTCGGCGGCCGTGGCCCCGATGGTGACGGTGAAGATCTTTCCCGGCCAGCTCTCGCGCATCAACTCAACGGGCACGCGATCACCTCTTTCACGCGTCTGGCGCTGCGGCGGCCACCAGCCGCCGGGTGACGAGTTCCGCGAGCACGGTTACGACCTCCGCGTCGAGATAGCCCTCCACCGACGCGTCGAAGACCACAGACGCGCCGGGTGGAAACTCCTCGTCGCCGCTCCACAGTGCGTAGGCGATGGGGACACGGGGCAGCGCCGGGATGCGCACGGCGAAGTCGCCGAGCGCCAGCGGCTCGCCGCCCAGTGCCCGAGCCGCGTCCAGCAGCCGCTGCGGCTGCGGCCCGAAGGTTTTGAGGATCGGCTGCACCACCCGGCCGCGGAACGACGCCAGGTAGCCCGTGCCTCCGGGCAGCTGCTCGAACGAGATCCACCGCTCCGCCGCCGGGATCCCCGTAGCTTCCAGCAGGTAGAGCAGCAGGAGGATGGCCACCGAGACATCCGCGGGACCACCCGCCGCGTCCAGGACCATGCCGTCGGGATAGGTCACGACGTAGTCGCGCCCGGCGCAGCGCAGTCCGATTTGGTTTTCCCCGAGCGGCACCGCGCCGCTGCGGGCAACCAGACGCGGCAGGTCATGCTCGCGGAGCCGCGCCCGCAGCCCCTCGTAGGTGGGGAGGTAGACACTCACGAAGACACTCCCGCGGCCTGCACCGCCGCCAGGATCGCTTCGGCCGCCCGCACCGCCGCGGCGTCGTCGGGCAGATCGAGCAGCGGGCGGCCTTCCAGTTCGCAGGTGACGATCTGCGGGTCCTCCGGCACCAGGCCGGCCAGGCGCAGCCCGCTCGCCTCGATCTCCTGCGTCACCGCGGGCGGCACGCCGTCTGCACGGTTGAGCACCAGCACCATCTCGCGCACCGCGAGGTCGAGCTCGCGCACGAGCGCCTGGATGCGTCGCGCCGCCCGGATCCCGGTGAGGGTGGGGTCGCTGACGATGAAGAGCAGGTCCACGTCCCGCGTGGTCCGGCGGCTGAGGTGCTCCATGCCGGCGGCGTTGTCCATCACGACATAGGAGTAGCCGGCGATCAGCCGGTCCAGATGCTCGCGCAGCAGGTGGTTGGCCGCGCAGTAGCACCCCGACCCTTCGGGGCGCCCCATTACGATCAGGTCCACGCCCCGTCCTTCGGCCAGGCAGTCCGCCAGCTGGTACTCCAGGTAGGTCGCCCGCGGCACGTTGTTGGGGATCTCGCGCATGCCCTTGGTGGCGTCCAGCACGTCAGAAACGGAGCGGGCGGGCCGCAGTCCCAACGCGGCGTCGAGGGTGGTGTTCGGGTCGGCGTCCACGGCCAGGATGGGGACGCGGCCCGCCCGGCGCAGCGAGCGGACGATGAGCGCGGCGAGGGTGCTCTTTCCCGTGCCTCCCTTGCCGGCGACCGCATAGACGAACGGCATGATCAACGCCTCCTCAGATCTGCATCCCCAGCTCCGCGCAGGCGCGGGGGAAGCGGGCGCAATCCGTGTGCGGCAAGAACATCGCCGAGACGTACTCCTCCATGAAGGCTGCGTCGGTGGAGAGCTCGCGGTAGGTCATCTTTTGCGCAACCTCGATCGCCCGGCGCCACACCTCGTAGGAGAGAAGGGTCATCTTGGCGCCGGCCACCGAACCGTTGCCGATGAAGGTGACGCGCTCCGGCGGGACATCGGGCAGCAGCCCGATCAGGATCGCCTTCCGGATGTCCAGGTAGGTGCCGAAGCCGCCGGCGACGTAGACGCGTTGGATGTCCTGCATGGCAATGCCCAGTCGCCGGGCCAGCAGCGCCGCGCCGGCGTAGACCGCGGCCTTGGCGCGCACGAGGTTTTCGATGTCGGCGCCGGTCAGCACGATGTCCGATCCCGCCGTGGTCTCGGGCGCTGGGACGACCAGCACCTCCAGCCCATCCGGCCCTTCGCGCACCACCGGGGCGTCCGCGCGCAGCCCCCCGGCCCGGTCCATGTAGCCGGCGCGCAGCAGTTCGGCCAGCAGATCAACCAGCCCCGACCCGCACAG
>CAYHPT010000146.1:0-4082 GCA_964358435.1 uncultured bacterium
GGAAGGTGATGGGATCCGCGGCCAGCCCTGCCGCCCCGAGGAAGGCGTTCAGATACCCCCGCTCGGTGAAGATGGACAGCCAGATCAGACCGGCGGCCAGATCAGAGATGCCGATCGGGATGGCGGTCACATAGAGGAAGAGCGAGTGTCCGCGAAACCGGGAATTGACGAGCAGGGCGATGACCAGGCCCAGCGCCACCTGGATGGGGACGGCGAGGGCGGTGATCAGAATCGAATAGCGGATCGCCTGCCGGAAATACAGGTCTCCGCCCATGCGCTGGAAATGCGCCAGGGTCAGCGCGCCACTTCGCGGATCGGTGAGGCTGAGCCAGAGCGCCTGCACCATGGGATAGACAAAGAACAGTCCCAGGTACACCAGAGTGGGCAGGACCAGAAGATACGGGGTCCAGTTGATGCGTGCCCGCGGCTGGACCTGCCCGAGCTCGGCCTCAGCAACCGCCATGGATGGCGTCCCTTAGTGGACGGGGGCGGGGCGGGTCACGACGCACCGTGTCGTTCCGAGTGCCGAGTGGCCCCCCGCGCCCCCAGGTACTTAGTCCGGCTTGCAGGGCCGGATCGGCGGATCCGGCGGTGCGCACGGCGCGTTCTGTGCCCGGAACAGTTCCTCTAGTTTGCGCGCCTGCGCAGCCAGCACCTCGTCGATCTTGCGGCCCTCGATCGCGATCAACCGGAACGTGTCGACGTAGATGGGCACAAACTCGCCGGTGCGCGCTCCCAGTCCGATCGGGAGCAAGGCGGTGCGGGCATCGGGAGCGTCGCCCTGCGCGTTGACGCCATCGGCCATCACCTTCAATCCGCCCGAGGGCACGACCTTTCCGGCCTCCGGGGAGACGGGGAAGAAGCCCACACCCTGAAGGGTGATCGCCTGCGTCGCCGGACGCGTGAGGTACTCAATGAGCCTGGCGCCGGCCTCCGGATTAGGCGCCGTCTTCGTGAGACTCAGCCCGACAACCACCGAAAGGAACGACCTCCCCTTGGGGCCCGCGGGCGACGGCAGGACCACGAAATCGTCGGGCCGCTGCCGCAGCGCGGGGATCAGCCGGGCCACGTGGTCCCAGGCGACCCACACCTCGCCGAGCAGCAAGGGTTCCTGCATGAACTCATAGACGAAGGAGGAGGGGTGCGTGACGCCCCAGAGGCGGCGCAGGTAGGACCACATCTCCACTGCTTCGGGCGACTTGAATCGCTTGACCTGGGAGCCGGTGAACGACGGATAGATGTACCCGTGCAGGAAGCGACCGTACAGACCCCGCGGTCCGACGGGGAACCCGAGCCGGCGCTGACCCGTCGCCCGTTTGATGTTCTCGCCCCACGCCAGGAGGTCGTCATACGTCATGCGCATTGGGTCGCGGCCGCTGGGGAAGTACCGCAGCGCCGCTTTGCTGGCGGCGATCACGTAGGTGGCCTGCATCCAGGGGACGAATGCCTGGATGCCCTCCATCTTGGACACCGCGAGCAGGTCTTTATAGAAGGTGCGGTCCTTGCGATCGTCTAGCTGCTTCTGGGTCGGGGCCATCTCCCTGACGGCACCTCCCGAGACCAGCACCGGATAGATGCCGTGGAGCGTTCCGGTGACGTCGATCGTGCCCCGTCCCGCCCGCGCCTCCGCGAGGAGCCGGTCCACATACGGTCCCTCCGCTTCGGTGATGAAGCGCACCTGGATGCCCGTCTCCTGGGTGAATTTCGCGAGGAGAGTCTTGTTCGCCCATTCCTGCTCCTCAACCGGCGTGAACTGGTTGGAGGTGAACACGATTTCCTGAGCGGGAGCGGACAGGCCCCCGCCGACACCAACGACGAGGACAAAACCGACCAGTATGGCTATGGTCCTCAACCCCGACATGTCCTGGCCTCCCCCCGCGCCTTCGTTGCGGAACGACCTGCGTGGAACTGGGGTTATACTTCCTCGATCACGTCGGGCTTCCTCCCCGTGTCTCGCCCGAGCCACCGCCTCCCGGTCTGCCGGGGGACACCGCCACTCGTCGCATGATCCATACCCCGCCGAGGGTGAACGCAGCCGCAATCCCGAAGACCGCCCGCACGCCGATGTGCGGGATGAGCAAACCCGTCAGGAATGGCGCCGTAGAGCCGCGGATGCCGACCAGGGTGTTGAAGATCGCCACATAGTGCGCCAGGTAGCCCGTGGGCGCGTACTGCAGCAGCGCCGTCAGCCAGCCCAGATCCACGCCGGCCGAGGCGAACCCGTCGGTCACACCGGAGGCCAGCACCATCCAGGGATTGACGGAGATCAGGTAGATCAGCGGGGTCAGGGCGCCGATGAGGAAGGTGAAGACCAGCGCGCCGGGCGCCGTGCGCCGGTCGATCAGACGCCCCCACTGGTAGTAGGCCACCAGCCAGAACGCCGACGTCACGGCGCCCAGCAGCCCGACCTGGAAGTTTGTGGCGTGCAACGAATCCACGAGCAGAATGGGGATCGCCGGCCCCATCAACCACGCGCCAAACCCGAAGACGAAGAACGCCGCCAGGAACCGACGGAATTGACCGTCGGCGCGCAGGGTGCGCCACGCACCGGACAGGGCGAAGCGCTCCACGGGCTCCCGCGGCCCCTCCACCCGCATCCACCGAAACACAATGCCGCCGGCCAGGCCGAACAGCGCGGCGACGGCAAAGACGGTCTGAAAGCGGACGGTCTGCATGATGCGTCCGCCGACGAGCGAGGCGACGATCCAGGCCGCGGCCATCCCGATGCGCACCAAGCCCATGATGCGGCCGCGCACGTCGTCGGGGTACACCGCCCGCATCACCTGCGCGTACCCCAGGGGGGCCGCCGAAGCGATCGCCTGGTACAGGAACACGACCACCACGTACACGCGCGGGGTGCTGACGAAGGGCATGAAGAGCAACAGCGACCGCCCGATCGACTGCGTCCACACCACCAGGCGGACCGGATCCGCCCGCTGCGCGACGTGGACCCAGAACAGGGACAGCAGCATCGCCAGCGCCTGGGCGGCGACGACCAGGGAGATCTCCAGCGGAGTCGCGCCCATCCGGCGGGCCATCACCGGGATGAACGGGATGGTCAGGCCGCCGAAGACGCCGAAGAGGACGGCGGCGAGGAAGTCGATCCGGGCGTTCGCCCGAACCGTGCCGTGGCGCGGTCCGAGCCACCGGTCTACGGGCAGCATGCGGTGCGGCGTCTCGCGCGAATCAGATGAGTCCATTGATCCTTCCCTAGCGTAAGGAACCCTGGCGGGGACGCAACCCCCGCAGATCTGTCAGCCGACAGGGCTGGCCCGCGCGCCCGCCGAACACAAGACCGGCCCTATGACGGCAGAACCCAGTTCGCCTCTTAATGGCATCCGCGCCGTGCTGTTTGATCTTGACGGCACGCTGATCGACGCCGTCGAGTCCCACTACCGCGTCTTCTCGCGGGTACTTGCCGCCTTCGACGTGCGTCTGGACCAGCTCATCTTCAAGCGGCACTACTCGCCCAACTGGTACCAGTTCTACAAACGCGTGGGCATCCCGGAGACGCGCTGGCCGGAGGCCGACCAACTGTGGCTCCGCTACTACGCGGCGGAGGCGCCGGCGATGCGCGACGGCGCGGACGAGGCCCTGGCCAGCGTGCGCGCGTCGGGCCGGGCGCTGGGACTGATCACGGCCGGCGACCGCAGCCGCGTGGAGCGCGACCTGCGGCGGATGAACTGGGAGTCGCTCTTCGACGTCGTCGTCTGCGCGGGCGATGTCGCCGAGCGCAAGCCTCACCCCGCCCCGCTCGTGCACGGTCTGATCCGCCTGGAGGTCCCACCGGCCGCGGCCGCCTACATCGGAGACACCGTGGAAGACGTGGAGATGGGGAAGGCGGCGGGAGTTACCACGCTGGTCGTCCTCGGCGGTTTCTCGTCGCGCGACGCCCTGGAGGCGACGGGCCCCGGCGGACTTCTGAAATCCCTGCGCGATCTGGTCGAACTCCTCCAGGGCTGATCTGCCCTCTCAAGAACCCGCAGCCCGCGGCAGCGGATAGCCCAATCCGGCCAGGACATTGCGCTGCCGCTCGGGACGGTTGGTCATCACGCCGTCTACTCCCATAGCCACAATCCTTC
>CAYHPT010000147.1:0-2202 GCA_964358435.1 uncultured bacterium
TGTTCTGGTCGGACCGGGGCGCGGAGGCCTCCACCGTGGAGGTGGCGCACCGCGCGCCAGGGGCGGTGCGACTGGAGTACCGTCCCACGGTGGGCCGGCACCGCCGCCTCGTGATCGACGACGGCCGGCAACGCTGGCAGTACGAACCGGCGACGCGCCTAGTCCTCGTTTCCGTCTCGTCCGGTGAGGACGACGAGGCCCTTTCCGCCGGCCGCTTCCGCCTCCTGCTGAACAACTACGCCGCCACGGTCGCCGGCCGCGACTCGGTGGCCGGCCGCCCGGCCGTCGTGTTGACCGTGCGCCCGCGCGCCGGCCGGCGGCCGTGGCTGAGATTGTGGCTGGATGAGGCGACGGCGCTCATCCTCCGCAGCGAGCATTACCACGCCGACGGCCGGCTCTCTGAGATGGCGACCTTCACGCGCATCGACTTCCGCGAGCCGGAGCCGGGCCTGTTCCTCTTCACCCCGCCCGCCGGGGTCACGGTGCGGCACGTCCGGCCCACAGCGGCGGCAACACTGGCCGACCTGCCGGAGCGGGTCGGGTTCGTCCCCGGGGCCCCGCAGCGGCTGCCCGAGGGGTTCATCCTTGACCGCGTGCGGCTGGGCGGGACGGCCGCGCTTCCGGTGGCCGTGCTGCAGTACACGGACGGGCTGGCTGCGCTGACCCTGTTCCAGCGGCGCGCGGATTCGGGTGCGCGGCACACGCTCCCCTCCGGCCGGCTCGTCAGGGTGGGCGCCGGTGAAGCCACGCTGGGGAGCCGGGGGAGCGCCAGTGTCCTGCACTGGCAGAACGGTGGAGTGGTTCTGACGCTGCTGGGCGAACTCTCTTCTGAAGACCTGACCGCGATCGCCACCGCCATCGGTGTGGAGCCTCCACCTGGCCGGCTGGCGCGCCTGGGGTCCTGGATGACGCTCCTGTGGCATCGCCTGGCCGCGATCTTCGCCCGGTAGTCTCCCTTGGCGGGGTCCTCAGCGACCTCAGCTACCTGCTGCAGGCCGCCTTCCCTTCGGTGGCGCGGCTCCTTGTCCCCGCGTTCCGCTGGACCTACCGCCGGCTGGCTCCACGGTATGAAGCGGAGGTGATCGGGCGGATGCCCGGCTACGACGCGGCCCTGCGCGCCGCGCTGGAGCGGTCCGCGCCGGCGCCGCGGTGGTGCGGCGACATCGCGGCGGGCACCGGCGCGGCCACGCGGCTGCTGCGGGCCCGCTTTCCCCAGGCCCGCATCGTGGCCGTCGACCTCTCCCCGCTGATGCTGCGCGAACTGCGACCCGCCGCCGGCGTACACCGGCTCGTGGGGAATGGGTGGGCGCTGCCGCTGGCGACCGGAGGATTGGATCTGGCGGTGATCCAGAACGCCCCGCCCAGTTTGTGCGAACTCGCCCGGGTGGTCCGTCCTGGCGGGACGCTCCTCTTCAGCCTCTCCTCTGGCGGCGCGCTTCCCGTGGGTCTGCGCCGCTGGCTGCTGCGCCGCGCCGCGCCGCCCACCCTGGCCTCGCCGAAAGAGACCGCGGCCGGGAGCGGCGTTACCTGGTCATTTCGAAAACTTCAGTGACCCCCCGGGGCACTGCGAAAAGCTCGTTGGTCCGCACGAATCCGATCAGCAGCAGCCGCAGGTAGGGCGTCTCCAGCTGGCTGCGGTGGGCGTTGAGCGCCTGGTGCTTGTTGCGCTGCGCCTCCGGCGACAGGGTGAATTCTACCCACGACCACCCGGCCGGCTGCGCCAGGCCGGCGGGCGGCCGCAGCGCGTCCCGCGGGGCGAAGCGCAGCGGCCGCGGGAATCCCGGCGCGTAGACCAGGAAGGTGTAGAGCCGCGCGTCGCCGACCAGCGGGCTGACCAGCGCGTACGCCGCCTGGTGGTCGCTGTGCCGGTCAAAGGGCGCGTGGGTGATGATTACTGTGGGCCGCACCCGTTCCACCACCCGCTGGACCAGGGCGCGCAGCACTGCCGCGCTGTAGGGCGCCTCGAACGCGAGCACGCCAGGATAAGCGGCCTGGCTCAGATGGGTGAACGGTGACGCCACCGCTGTCCCACTCGCCAGGACCTGCGCCAGCACCCGATCGGGGAAGCCCAGGAAGAAGACCGACTCGGCCGGCACGTCCAGCCGACGTAGTGCTTCCAGCGTCTCGCGCTGGCGCACCTGCCCGGTCTTGATGAAGTCGGACGGGCGGAGACGCAGATGCCGCCCGATCAGCGCCGCGCTC
>CAYHPT010000147.1:2212-4072 GCA_964358435.1 uncultured bacterium
CGCTCATCTTGTTGCTGTCGCCGTTGGTCAGGATGAGCACGCTGACGGGGATGCCGGCGCGGCGCGCCGTCGCCACAAGCCCCCCGGCGCCGATGATCTCGTCGTCGGGGTGCGCGACGACCAGCAGCAACCGGTCGCCCGGCTGGAGGGGCGAAACGGCGGCGACGCGGGCGGCGTGCGACGGCGGGACCAGAAACACCGGCGCGAGGAGCAGAATCAGCAGCACCAGGAGCGCAACCGCCAGTGCCATCGGTCTTTGCCTCGCTTTCGTCTTGTGGTTCGGCGGTGCAGGCGCTGCCAACGGCGCGCGTACGGCCACCGCCCGGCGGGCCTGGCGGAAGATGTCGGACGAGGCCCGCATCTCCTGACGGAACCCCTTGGCTGCGCCGTACTTCTTCCGTTTGCGCGGGTGCGTGACCCCGTTGAGCGGAACGTTCACCACTCGCGCCCGCTCACGGTGAGCGATCCGATCGAGGGCCAGTTCGAACCCAAACCCCGTCCCCGCCAACCCCTCCGGGCTGCGCAGCAGCCTCCGGTGGAGCGCTCGCTGTCCCGAGAAGCGTCGCAGCACGCCATGGAGAACATCCTCGGTGAACACACCGACGGACATCTCCGCCTGGCCGGAGAGCACGGGGGCAAGCAGCCTGCTCAGGTGCCCGGGGCGCAGACCGCAGAGGTCGGCGTCGAGGAGCAGAAGGATCTCCCCCCGGGCGTGCACGATCGCGGCCAGGACGGCGCCGCCCTTCCCCTGATTGCGCGCCAGGGAAATGACGCGGTCCGCGCCGGCCTCGGTAGCCCGGCGCGCGGTGTCGTCGGTCGAGCCGTCTGAGACGACGATCACCTCGTCGACCTGCGAGCAGGCGCGCGCTGCCGCCACCACCGCGGGGATCCGCGCGGCTTCGTTGTAAGCCGGGATGATGCACGAAACCCTCATCGTCGGTCCGCGTTCCCGACGCGCCGATTGTTCGCGAACAGGGACACGAAGAGGTTTAGCCAGGGAGGAGCCGATACCTGCCGCCGTCACGGGGGTCCCCCAGATTGAACTCCACGCTAAGAGCGCCCCCCGCCCCGAAAAGTTCCCGCTCCCCGCCGCTCAGTGCCTGCGGAACTGCCGGATGTGTTTCCGGGTGCGCACGACCGGGACGTCCCGCGGCACGATGCTGATCGAGCCATCGGTCTCGAGCACGGCGAGTCTCACGTCCCGCACCGAAGCGATCCCGTGTTCCCGCATCGCCATCTCCACCTCGCTGCGCTCCAGGCCCTCTTTGCGCAGGTGCGGCGGGATGAACTCGCCGTCCTCCACCAGCACCGTGGGCGTCCCCTCGAGGAGTCGGCCCCAGAGGCCGCCGCGCAGGCGAAGTGCGGACAGACTCGCGTTAATGGCGAGGAGGGTGAGGCCCGCGATCACGCCGCCGGCCAAGCTGACGTCAGGCCCGACCATGGCGTTCTGCACCGCGTTGGCGACGAGCAATATTGCCACCAGGTCGAGGACCGTCATCTGTCCCAGTTCGCGCTTCCCCATTAGACGCAGGCCGGCAAAGATGACCAGGTACACCACCGCCGTCCGGACCAGGATCTCCCACACAGGAATCGCCACCGTGAACATGTCTCGTCACCCCCTGCTGGCTGGCCGCACCAGGGCCCTGCCCGGATTGCCTGCTTCTCGGCCCGCCACCGGCCTCCTGGCCGGTGGGCGGTGCGGGTGGAGGAACGGTCAGCGGGGACGGACGAGGACGAACTCGGTGAGGTCGAGCAGGCTCTGTCGTGCGGGCGATGGCGGGAGCGCTTCCAGCGGGGCGGCGGCCCGCGCGGCGTACCGGCGGGCCACGTCCAGCGCGTACTCGATAGCGCCGTAGCGAT
>CAYHPT010000148.1:0-1970 GCA_964358435.1 uncultured bacterium
TGCCTTTGCCGCGGTTCTAGGCGCGTTCTACGCGCAGCACGCTCTGGTTGGGGTGGTGGCGGCCGTGGTCATGGGGATGCTCGTTGCCCTAGTGTTTGCGGTCTTCGTGCTGCGCTTTCGCGCCAACCTGATCGTCGCTGGACTCGCCGCCAACATCCTGGCCCTGGGCGGCACCGGTTACCTGCTGCAGGTGCTCTACCAGACGCGCGGTGCCTTCGCTCCACCGGGGCTGCGCGGACTGGGCACAGTGCACATTCCGGGTCTGTCCCAGATTCCGATTCTCGGGCCGATCCTGGATGGCCACTCCCCGCTCGTCTACGTCACGTGGGTTCTGGTCATCTTGACGTCCATTTTTCTCAATCGCACGGTGACGGGTCTCCGCGTCCGCGCCGTCGGCGAGCTGGCGGAGGCGGCGGCCACGGTGGGGATTCCGGTGCGCCGCCTGCAGTACGGGATGCTGCTGGCGGCGGGGGGCCTCTGCGGGCTGGCCGGTGCACAGATGTCATTGGGCAACCTGCAGTTGTTCGTCTACAACATGACCAACGGCCGTGGTTTCATGGCGTTGGCCGCCGTCTTCTTCGGTCAAGCCCAGCCATGGCCCACCACACTGGGAAGTGTGGTCTTCGGTTTCTTCGACGCGCTTCAGATCCGGCTGCAGACGACCGTGGGTGTACCGCCGCAGATCACGCAGATCCTTCCCTTTCTCTCCATCGTCGTCGTCCTGACGTGGGTCTCATGGAGGAGATACCGTGGGCGCCCCGTGGCCGCCTGAGGTACTCGCCACCGGGTATGCAGGCATCGACATCATCGCCCGCATCCACCGGCCCGTGGAGCCGGGCTGGACAGGGATCATCGACCAGACCGCGCCCGAGCCAAGCCGCGGGGGGTGCGGCCCGAACGTAGCAGTAGGGCTGGCCCGCCTGGGGATCTCCACGGGGGTGGCCATGGTCGTGGGCGACGACCCCGACGGCCGGGAGTACACGCGGGCGCTGCAGGCCGAAGGTGTGGACACGCGGCATGTGCTCGTGGTGCCTGGCGGTCGCACACCGCGCACATACCTGTTCGTCCCGCCGGAGAGCCCCACGAGCCTGTTCTTTGATCCGGGGGCGGCGGCGGAATGGAGGGCGCCCGTCCAGGTGGATCTGCGCGGAGTCCGCCTCGTGGTCCTGACGGTCGGCCCACCGGAGTTCAACCAGCAGTTTGCCGCGCAGGCGCTGGCGGCAGGAGTACCCCTCGCTTGGCAACTAAAGGGAGATCTCAGCGCCTATCCGCCCGAACTGGTGCGGCGGTTCGTGGCCGGCAGCCGGTTCGTCTTCATGAATCGGCAGGAGGCTGACTATGTCGCCGACGTGCTCGGGGTCCCCTCGACGGTGGATCTCCTGCGGCGCGGGCCGGAAGCGATCTTCATCACGGGCGGACGTGAGGGGAGCGAAGTCTTGACGGCCGACGGATCACGGGTCGTACCGGCGGCACCGGCGACGGTGGTGGATCCCACGGGAGCCGGCGACGCCTACACCGCCGGGGTCGTGGCGGCGATGCTGAACGGGTGGAACCCGGGGGAGGCGGCGCAGCTGGGCGCGGTAGTCGCGGCATTTGTCGTCGAAGCCTGGGGATGTCAGACCGCGCTGCCGAGCTGGGACGCGGCGATGGCGCGGTACGAGACGGTGTTCGGCCGGCTGTCAGGGAGGGTGTGACGCATGGCCACAGCACTGGTGCTGATCGACGTGATCAACGAATTCTTCGATCCGGTCGGCCGCAACTACCATCCGTCGTACGAGCCCATCCTGGCCAACATCCGGCGGGTGCTGGCGGCGGCGCGTCGAGGGGGGATCGCGGTGATCCACTGCATGGAAGGGCACCGCCCGGGCGTCGACTTCGAACACCGCAAGCTTCCCGTGCACTGCATCGTCGGCGAACACGCCGCCGAGCCGGCGCAGGGGATCGAGATCCTCGCCGGCGAGGTCGTGGTG
>CAYHPT010000148.1:1980-4069 GCA_964358435.1 uncultured bacterium
CGGCACCGACCTGGACCTGGTGCTGCGGGAGAGGGGGATCGACCGGCTCCTGATCGTCGGCGTGAAGAGCCACGTGTGCATCCGGGCGACGATTCAGGACGCCTTCGGCTCTGGGTATGAGGCGCTGCTGGTGCGGGATTGCACCGGGTCCAACCGCCCACACTTGCACGAGGCCAGCCTGGAGGACATCGAGCGGTACATGGGCCGGGTGATCAGCCTGGCGGAGACCCTGTCTCTACTCGGGGAGGCCTAGCGGTGGCAACGAAAGCGTGGTACCTGCGGGTCCGGCCGGAAGATATCGCCCAAGCGGTGATCGTGGTGGGTGACCCCGCCCGGTTGCAGTTGTTCAAGGAAGCGATGTCGGGTGCCGAGGTGGTGGGGCGCGACAGGGAATTTACTACAATCACGGGCACCTATGAGGGCCTGCGGCTCTCGGTGACCGCGTCCGGCATCGGCGCCCCGGCCGCGGCCATCGTCCTGGAGGAACTGGCGCAACTCGGCGTCTCCGTGGTCGTCCGCGCCGGGACGATGATGGCCTTCCGGGCAAAGGTCGGGGATCTGATCCTGGCCCAGGCCGCGTGCCGCTTCGAGGGGACGAGCGCAGCCTACCTACCGCCGGAGGTGCCGGCCGTACCCGACGCCGGGCTCTTCCTGCGCTTGCGCCAGGCCCTCACCGCGGCGGGGTTTGACCATGTCGTCGGGTTGGTGGCCACCAGCGATGGTTTCTACACGCACCTGGTGGCACGGCCGGACGGCCGGATGCCTGACGCGCACTTGCTTCCACATCTCCTCGAATGGAACGTCCTGGGCGCGGACATGGAAACCTCCGCCATTTTCGCCATCGGACAGAGACTCGGTCTGCGCACGGTCAGCCTCTGCGTGGCCACGGTGGACGGGCACACCGGCAGGATGCTTGAACCCCCGCAGCGAGAGGGCGCGGAGCGGCGGCTGGTCGCGGCGGTCCTGCGGGGACTCCGCGCTGCCGTCGGTGAGCGATGACTGCCCGCCGGTATCTCGATGACCTGATCGCCCGCTTTGAGCAGTTCCGGGCGAGCCAGTCCGAAGCCATTCATCGCGCCGCGGAGCAATGCGCCCGGGCGATCGCTGGCGGAGGTCTCGTTCACCTCTTCGGGACCGGGCACGGCAGCATCCCAGCCCTGGAAGCCTTTCCCCGCACCGGCTCCTTCGTGGGCTGGCATCCTATCGTGGAGCCGGGGTTGAGCCCACACCTTCGCGTGGGCGGAGAGGGCGGTGTACACCAGTTCCGCTTCTTGCAGGCGGCGGAGGGGTTCGGCCGGGCGCTGCTGGAGGCGCAGCCCATTCATGCCGGGGACGCCTTCGTGATCTCATCGCACTCCGGCGTGAACGCGGTCGTCGTCGAGGTGGCGCTGCTGGTGCAGCAGCGGGGTCTGCCCTTGATCGCCGTTACATCGCTGGAGCATTCCCGACGTGCTCCATCGCGACACAGCAGCGGCCGTCGGCTGTTCGAGGTGGCCGACGTGGTCATCGACACGGGCGCGCCGTTCGGGGACGCGGTGGTTGAGGTGCCTGGTCTTGAGATGCGGGTGGGTCCGGTCTCGACACCACTGGCCGTGGCCGCCGTCCACGCAATCATCGTCGAGACGGCCGCCCTGCTGGCGGCGCGGGGCGACCGGCCGCTGGTCCTTGGACACATCGACCGGGAGGGTAAGGCAGTGCCGGCAGAACTCCGGTCGGAGTACATCTCCGCCTACCTGACAAGGTTGTGGAAGCGATAGAAGGCTGGTGACGCGATGAAGACGGTGGCGGTCACATACGGGCACCTGATCGGTGGGGAGTGGCGTATCGGGGCGGACACCTTCGCCGTGATCAATCCGGCTACGGCAGAGGAGGTGGCTCGGGCCACGCAGGGCACTGTCCAGGATGTCGCGACCGCTGTGGAGGTGGCAGCGGACGCCTTTCCACGCTGGGCACGGACAGGCTCCCGGGAGCGTGCTGCTGTTCTGCACCGGGCGGCGACTCTGCTCCGGGAGCGCCTGGAGGCCATGGCGGTGCTACTTACGCGCGAGCAGGGGAAGCCGCTGCGCGACAGCCGCAAGGAGCTCGCGAC
>CAYHPT010000149.1:0-4044 GCA_964358435.1 uncultured bacterium
TCCAGCCGGCGCGCCCGGAGGGCCGCGGCCACGATCTCCCCGGTGACCGTCGCGGCATCCAGCAGCTCGTACGCCTCAATCGTCTGCTTCCAGGCCATCGCTCTCCCTCACCCCACGGTGCGGACACTCAGATTCTTCCCAATGGTCTCCCCGGCGCTGCGGAGGAGATCCGCATCCCGCACCCCGGCCCCGAGCAGGAGGTTCTCCCGGGGGGCGGTCAGGATCGCGACGGTCATGCCCTCGGTGATCTCCGCCGCTGTCCGCGGCAGCCCGCGGGTGTCGAGGGTGGCGATCAAGTCGGGAAATGTGGCCAGCCGCTCCCCCTCGACCTCGAGGGTTATGTATTCGTTCCAGACGGACAGTTCATGGGTGCCCGCAGCCTGGATCACGACGGTGCCCCGGTCGAACCCCCCGACCGTCTGCCGATGCACCCTGGCCACCCGGCCCACCACCACGACGCGGCCGCCGAGGATGCCGGCGGCCGCGGCCCAGACGGCCTCCGCACCCGCGGGCATCGCCGTGAGCATCGCCTCTCCCACGCGCCGGGCCATGTCGACGGCCCCGGGGGCCCCGTGCGTGGCGAGGTAGACGGCGGTCACTGGGTTGCGCGCAACCGCCACGACGCCGCCGGCCTGAACGGCAGCCTGCCGGACGAGGGCGGAGGCTGTTTCCACCGAGCCGGCGACCGTCGTCTCCAGGTGGTGGAGACCCGCCCCGCCGACCGCGGCCTGCCGGGAGATGTAGCCGGGGACGCGATGCAGCCCCATCGCGCCCATCAGCGCGGTGGGATGGGCGCGTCCGTTGCACGGCGCGTCGACCAGCGGGACACCGAGGACCGCCGACTGGACCCATCCATTGACGGAGGCGAAACCGCCGTTCTCGTTGCCGTTGAGGGCGTCGGCCCGGATCCCGAAGACATCCTGGAGGAGCCGCACGGCGCGCGCTAGGTCTTCAGGCGCGACGTGCTGCTCGGGCGCGGAGGGCGCGCCCACGAGTGCCACGGTCACAACCGTGGCGTTGGAGGGCAGCGCCTCGAGAGGGATGAGCTCAGGGGTGCCCAGTTCCAGAGCCACCCGCGCAAACCGGCGGCCCTGTGCCGGATCGCCTCCTCCGCCGCCGCCCAGGAGCGCCCCACCGACGACCAGTGACTCGATGTGCTCCACCGTCAGCCTCATCCCTTGGACCGGTACCCTCCGATCTTACTCGTGCGCAGCCCGAGGGATGCGAGCGCGGCGGCCAGCAGGACGCCCGCGGCCGCCGGATCGATCACGGGAATGCCCAGCTCGCCCTGCAGGCGCTCCGCCATCCCCGCGAGCGCCCCACAGCCGAGGATCACCGCCTCGGCGTGGTCGTCGTCCCGGGTGGCCAGCGCTTCTCGCCGTACCGTCTGGTGACTGTCTTCGGGATCGTCCTGCATGGCCTGGACCGACCGGTCCACGGACCGCCAGGCGCAGACGCGGTGTGCCAGGCCCAACGCGCGGACGTTCTCCTCCATCTTCGGGACCCACTTCCAGCCGCCCACCAGGATGGCCAGACGCGAGGCCACGGCTCCGGCCAGGATCACGCTGGCCTCGCCGATGCCCACCACCGGGATGTCCAGCGCCTCCCGAAGTTCCCACAGTCCCGGATCGTAGAAGCAGCCGACGCTGACCGCGCCGATGGCGTGGGCGGCGGCGTAGCCGGGAAGGATGTGCAACATCTGCCCGACGGCCGCATGGTCGTCGACGAAGTACTCCAGATCGCGCGGGCCGTCGGGCAGGTCGATGACGTGAACGTCGGCGCCGCCGGCCAGCGCCGCCAGACGCTCTCGCTCCCGTTCCAGACGTCCGCGACGCGTCCGCACAGGGATGACGTGGAGGACCGCCGCCATCGGCTCAGTACCCCGGGACCCCCATGTCCCGGCAGGCCGCCACGATCTCCGGGTGGACGTAGCGCCCTTCCACTTCGAGAGGTTCGCCGTCCAGGTGGATGGTGGGGGTTTGCGCCACGCCGTCCGTGTGGGCCGCGGCCTTCCAGCCTTTCGCCCGCAGCTGCGGTCCCTGGGTGCCGATCCCGACGTTGAGGCAGCCGAACAGGCGCTCATCTTCGACGATGCGACCGGTCGGCCGAGTCACCCCCGGGTTGAATCCTAGCGAGTAGTGCGCGATCCGGTACATGTTCGGGTCGTTGAAGGAGGCGAGCCAGCGCTCGTAGATCCGGGCTTCCGTCCCGCCTTCGATCCGCGTGATGACTCCCGCCTCCACCGTCAGCATGACCGGGGAGCGGACGAGGCCGATGTCGGCCGGCGGCCAGATGGCCCCATCGAAAACCAGCCGCCCGTTGATGCTCTCCTCCAGGGGGCTCCAGGAGATCTGCCCGCCGAGCATGATGGGCTCCCCCCGCGTATCCGCGAGTTTGCCGGAGTGCCGGACGAATCGCCCGCCGTTGTCCGCCATGATGTCCGTCCCCGCGGGCGTGGTGATGTGGACCTTCTGCGCTCCGGCCATGAGGGCGCGCAGCTTCTCTCCCATGGCCACCAGCCTGCGGTAGTCCACGCGTCCCACCGTGCGCACCATCATCTCGGTATCCATGGCTGTCAGACAGATATACCGGGCGCCCTGGTCGATCGCCCGCCGGAAGGCGTTGGAGTAGAGGGTGTAGCCGACGGCGTACTCGATCCAGACATCGCAGTCGGCGATGGCGCCGGCGACCGGGCGCGGCGGTTCCACCCCGCTGCCGAGCGTGGTCTGATACCACAGGACGACGGGAAGCGCGTCGGCCGCGTAGACGGCCTTCGCCGTGGCCTCCACCACGCGCCCGTCGCTGCTGGTGTCGGCGGTGATGGCCACGTGCTCCCCCGGCTTGACGAGCATGACATCTCTGACCAGCTTCTGCGCCGCCGCAGTCAACTCGAACGAGAGGTAATCTCTCAACGATTCCGTCCCCAAAGCGAATTCCATGATGCTGCCTCCTTTCGGTCGCGCGCTAGGCCTCGAGCGCCTAAAGTTCCGCCACAGCGGGGTGGACCCACCGCCCCGCGGCGATCACCAGCACGTCGTCGAACCACACGTCGGGGCGCGGCAGCACGAAGTCCTGATGGTAGTCCGCCACAACCACGCCCCCCATGTGGCTGTTGTCGCCGATGGCCAGGTGCACGGTCCCCTTGATCTTCTCGGCCTCCACCGTGATGTCGGTGCGCCGTGCCTCGGGATTGGTCCCGATCCCCAGTTCACCAAACATGCGCCGCGGCCGCGTCGCCTCGCCGCGCTGCGCCAGGTCGATGATTTCGGCGATCTCCGCGCCGACCGCCCCTCCGCCCTCCAGACCGACGACCTCCCCCGCGCGCAAGAAGATCGCCATGGGCTCAGTGAGTTTCGCGTGCCACCCCGGTTCCACGGCGATCGTTCCCTCAGCCGTCCCCTCCCGCGGCGCGCAGTACGCCTCGCCGGCCGGCAGGTTCCCCCAGGCGCCCCGCGCCGTGTACAGGCCGTCGTCCGCGCGCCCGTCCCGGCCCTCAACGCTGAAGGTGATCTCGGTCCCCGCCGGTGTGGTGATGCGGACGCGCCCGGCCGCCGTGATCAGGGAGGCGAGCCCTCGCGTGCCGTCCGCGACCTGAACGTAGTCTGTGGCCATGGGCCCACCGGGATACAGCATCTCAGGGAGAAACCGGGGCATGCTGGCCACGCGGGCGCCGAGCCGGCAAGCCTCCTCCCGGGCGTCGGTGTGGCTGAGGGAGAAGGAGGTGATGGCCAGGATGACGTCGGCCTCCTGCATCCGCCGGGCCGTCTCCGGGGGAGGCTCCACCGCGTTGCGGCCCGTGGAGGGGTAGGTCGAGAAAGAGACCGGGCACTGGGGGAAGTGTTCCCGCGCCAGATCGGAGATGACGCGGGCCAGGTACGCGCGGCGGAGCATGATCTCGATGTCTGCGGCGGCCAGCCGCTCCCACTGCGCCGCCGTGGGGGTATCCGTGAGCACCAGGATGCGCTCTCCCGGCTGCACGCCCATGTTCACGCGGAGCATGTCCAGTGTGCCGGGCAGGATCGCGGCGTGATCGACCCAAGTCAT